>JANQEF010000151.1 GCA_028278465.1 Dehalococcoidia bacterium
TTCGAGGCGCACTATCGTGCGGCCGATAGTCGTCTTTCCAGATCCGCTCTCACCCACCAGCCCCATCGTCTCGCCGGGCTGCACCGAAAGCGACACGCCGTCAACCGCTTTGACCACGCCGATGCGTCGCTGGAAGATCAGGCCCCTGGTGATGGGGAAGTGAACTTTGAGGTCGCGTAGCTCCAGGATTGGAGCGAGTTTCTGCTCCGGCTGGTCGCTGTCCGCGCTCTCCCTGGTGATCGGTTCGCTCGTCATGACTGGCTCACGCCTGCTTCGGCCGGCAGCTTCACACGCTCCCACTCCCAGCACGCGGTCTGGTGATTGCCCTGCACGGTATGAGCCGGCGGAGCTTCGGCCGCGCAGCGGTCAACCGCGTACTCACAACGGTCCTGGAACGAACAGCCCTCCGGCAGCCGGGCGAGGTTAAGAATCTCACCGGGGATCGGGTCCAGCCGACCCCGCGTCGGCAGGTCGAGTCGCGGGACAGAGTTGAGCAGCCCGACCGTGTACGGGTGCCGGGGCTCCTCGTAGATCTCGTCGGCCGTCCCCGTCTCCTTGATCTTGCCTGCGTACATCACGTTGACGCGGTCGGCGTAGCGGGCCACGATTCCGAGGTTGTGCGTGATGATGATCAGGGCGGTGCCCAGCTGCTCCGTGAGGTTCTTCATCAGCTCCAGGATTTGAGCCTGGATAGTCACGTCCAGCGCCGTCGTCGCCTCATCGGCGATCAGCAGCTTCGGGTTGCAGCTGAGGGCGATGGCGATCATGATTCGCTGCCGCTGCCCGCCGCTGAACTGGTGCGCAAAGCCGCGCAGCCTGACGTCGGCGTTCGGTATCCCCACGAACTCTAGAAGCTCGGCCGCCCGGCTCCTCGCCTGCCGGTTCGTCATGCCCATGTGAAGCTTGAGCGGCTCGGTCAGTTGCCGGCCGATCGTCAGCACGGGGTTGAGCGACGTCATCGGCTCCTGGAAGATCATGCCGATCCGCCCGCCCCTGACCGCTCGCAGATCGTCCTGGTCCATCTTGAGGATGTCGCGGCCCTCGAACATGATCTCGCCACCGACGATCCGGCCGGGAGGGTTCGGGATCAATCGCAGCAGCGACAGCGCGGTGACGCTCTTCCCGCATCCGCTCTCGCCGACAAGCCCAACCGTTTCGCCCTCATCCAGGTAGAACGATACGTCGTCCACCGCCTTGACGACTGCGCCAGGGCTGAAGAAGTGGGTGCGAAGGTTGCGCACCTCGAGGAGGTGTTCTGGTGACGCCTGCTGTGTCAACTCGCACCACCTGTGCGGCGTGAACTCATTCGTCGGTCCCTCCATGCGTGGACTCCAGGCGTCCCCGCAGCTTGGGGTCAAGGTGGTCCCGCAGAGCATCGCCGATCAGGACTACCGCCAGCACCGTGACTGTCAGGAACACGCCCGGGAAGAAGGAGATCCAGAACGCCACCTGCACGTGCCGCTGGCCGTTGGCGATTATGTTGCCCCAACTGGGGATGTGCGTCGGGACGCCAACGCCCAGGAAGCTCAGGCCGGCCTCGGCGAGTATGGATGAGGCGAAGGTGAACGTTGAGAGGACGATCACGATTCCGAGTGTGTTCGGCATGATGTGCGAGACGAGAATCCTGATCGAACTGGCGCCCGCGACGCGCGAAGCCTCAACATAAGTCGACTCACGCAAACTGAGCACCTGGCTACGCACTAACCGCACCTTTGACGCGGTCCCTGTGACGGTCAACGCGATGATCACGTTGAAAAGGCCCGGCCCCCAGAGGGCGATCAGGGCCAGCGCCAGGAGGATCGTCGGGAACGCCAGCAGCGCGTCGACGAAGCGCATGATGATGTTGTCGAGCAGCCGGTTGTAGCCGGCGACGAGACCGATGGCAGTGCCGCCAACCGCCGAGAGCGCAGTGACGGAGAAGCCGACCAGAAACGATATCCGGGTCCCCACGAGCACCCGGTCGAAAACGTCGCGGCCGGTGTCGTCCGTGCCGAACCAGTGGTCAGCGGAAGGGCCGAGCAGCCGCAGGAAGGGTTCAGGCCGCGTGTACTCGGTGCGCGTCAGGAATGTCGAGAACGCGACCAGGAACAGCCCGACCAGCAGGATGAAAACGGAGCCGGCAAGCACCGGGTCGCGCTTCAGAGCGCCGATGGCGGAGCTCCAGGTGTCCCGCAGGCGCTCCTGCAGCGGGCGGGCAAATGTCACGTCTTCCGGGCGAATAGTGGTGGCCATCAGTAGCGGATTCTCGGATCGATGTAGGCGTACACGATGTCCACGATGAGGTTGACGACGATCAGCGTTATCGCGACCACCATCAGCATGGCCTGGATGATTGGGAAGTCTCGCCTGGTTATCGCCTGGACGAGCATCTGCCCGAGGCCAGGTATGGCGAAGATAGTTTCTGTCAGTACGAACCCTGTTGCGAGGGCTCCAACGGTCGCTCCGACGACGGTCACGATCGGGATCGACGACGGCCGCAGCACGTGGATGAAGAAGACTACGCGCTCACGCAGTCCCTTCGCTCGCGCCGTGCGGATGTAGTCCTCACGCAGCACCTCCAGCATGGCCGACCGCGTGATACGCATCACGAGAGCGGAGCCGAGGTAGCTGTTAACGATCACCGGCAGGAACATGCTGCGCAGATGTTCAAGTAAGCCGTCACCGAGTGGGCTATAGCCGATCACCGGGAACCACCCCAGGTTCACAGCGAAGACCCAGATGCTCAGGATCGCCAGCCAGAAGCCCGGCGTTGCGAACCCAAGCACCGCGAAGACCATCACCGCGCGGTCCGTCCGCGTTCCGGCCTTCCATGCAGACAGCATCCCCATCCCGACGCCAAGCACCGTCGACAGGATGACGACCTGGATGCCGAGCGACAGTGTCGGCTGCAGACGCGGCTGTATCAGCTGGTTGATTGGCCTCTGCGAAAAGATCGAGGTGCCGAAGTCTCCCCTGAGCATGCGTGCCAGGAAGTCGCCAAGCTGCTCGAAGTATGGCTTGTCCAGTCCGAGCGCGCTCTCGATCTCCGCGATCTGCTCGGGCGAGGCTTCGTCGCCGCCGATGATTGCGGCGGGGTTGCCGGGTGCCACCTGCAGCAACGAGAACGTGATTACTCCAACGAGCAGCACCACCGGGATGGTGATGAGCAGGCGCTGAACTATGTAACGCCACATAGTGGTCCTCGGTCCGGTCTGTCAGGTGAACGGCTGAGCGCGGCTAACTTACCACTGAAAGGCTTTGTGCCTGAACTCGGGGAGTAACGAATGCCGCAGCAGGGATGCTCCCTGCTGCGGCATTATCAATCGCTACAAGCGTCTTACTCGGCGAACCACTTGTTGAACGGGTCCTGGCCGGCGCCCGTCGAATCCAGGTCACCCTGGACCCTGACGTTCGACGCCCAGTTGCTGAAGAACTCTCCTACCTGGAGGAAGATCGCATCCTCGTAGAAGTACTCGTGCATCTGGTGGTTCAGCTCAAGCAGTTCGTTCTGGTCTGAAGCACGCGCTATCTGGTTGAACAGGTCGCGCTGCCTTCCCGAAACGTCCTGATAGTTGTTGAACCACGCGTCATACGTCAGTTCACCGAATCGCAGGTGGCCCGAGGGCGCCGCCCTCACGCCGATCCCGCTCCAGGTGTGGAAGAACTCCCACAGCTCCGGGTCGGCACGGCGGGTCACCATCGTCGCCCAGTCCATCGGCTGGAAGTCGACTTCGAAACCGATGTCTTCGAGCACCTGCCTGGTGATCTGAGCGGCGCCGTGGGCCGGCTGCCTGTCCTGCGGGTCCATGACACGCAAGGTCATGCCAGCGTACGGGCTGCTTTCCACGATCTCTCGGGCAGCCTCGATGTTGTTGGCGGCGTACAGACCGTCCGACCCGCGGTCAGACTCCCATACCGTGCCGCACTGGAGCAGCGACGGGCACAGGCGCCACCGGTTCGGGTCACCGGTCGCAAGCTGCAGGGCCGCCTCGTTGTCGTAGGCCATCACGACCGCCTGCCGCAGCTTCACGCCCCATTCCGGGTCGTTCCACGGCGGCTTGACGTGGTTGAAGTGGCCAAGGAGGCGGAACGGCGCCTGCGGGATCGTCTTCAGGTCGGAGTTGCTGCTCACGCGGCCGAGAAGGTCCTGCGCGAACTCCTGCGCCCAGTCGACCTCACCGGTCTCCAGGGCGGCAACCCGAGTCGTCTGGTCTGCGATCTCGATCCACTCGACACGATCGAAGTAGGCGACCTTCGTGCCGGTCAGGTCATCACTGGGCTCAGGACTGGGCGTGTAGTCGTCGTAACGCACCGCAACCCAGCGGTCACCCGGCGTCCAGCTTTCGAACTGGTATGGACCTGTGCCGACAGGCTCGCCAGGCGCCGACTCCGTGGCCGGCAGCGAGTACCAGGCCTCGGTGACGATCTGCTGGTGGAAGCCCTGGTTGCTCAGGGCGTCGATCACGAGACCGGTCGG
>JANQEF010000159.1 GCA_028278465.1 Dehalococcoidia bacterium
TCCCGGGCTGAGTTCACGGAGGGAAAGGCTCCGACGGAGATTCCCTGGGCGGCAGCGTTGCCGAGCACGGTCGCTTCCGCCGAGCCAACTTGTACGGGAAGGCCGACATACCTCGACAGGAGCTGGCGCAGCATGGTGACGCGCGTACCGCCGCCGGTGAGAGAAAGACGCGAGATGGGGGCGACACCGATGCGACGCAGCTCCTCGACCACTCGCGCGATTCCGAGGGCGATTGACTCGATGATTGATCTCACGATGACCCGTCGCGGCGCGTCGGCCGTGAGCCCCGTTGCCCGGCGGATTTCCTTTTCCATGTTCACAGGCGACACGAACCGTTCGTCGCCGGCATCGAAGGTGGGAACGTTCTCATCCACGGCACCGGCCTCCTCGAGCAGGATGTCAACGGGAGCATCATCCCAGCCCTGCCTGCATTGCTCGAGCAGCCAGAATCCGACGACGTTCTTGAGGAACCGGATTCCACCGAACGCCCCCGCCTCGTTGGAGAAGCCGGCCCTCATTGAACGGGTGCTGGTATCGGCGACGGCTCGCTCGACACCGACGATGACCCAGGTGCCCGCCGACACGAAAACGGTGCCTGGTTGGGCGCCGCCGGGTGTGCCGAGAACAGCAGAAGCCGTGTCGTGGCTTCCAACCAGGTGGACCGGGATGCCTTTCCAATGGCCGGCTTGGCAACCTGCGGCAACGGGTGCCGGGAGGATCTCACAGGGCACCGAGATCGCATCGAGCAACTCCTTTGACCATTCACCCGTGTGCGCGTTGAGTAGCCCTGTCGTGGAGCCATTGGATCGTTCGGTTCCGATGAAACCCGTTAGATGATGCGTGAGCAGATCCGGCAGCATGAGGGCATGGCGGGCCCGATCGAGTTCTGTGCGGTTGTGAACGGCGAGTTGAAACATCGTGTTGATCCCCATTGGCTGGATCCCGGTCACGCCGTACATGTGGGCGAGTCCGATGCGGTCCGCAACGTCGCTCCACGCCTGAGTCCGTCGATCGCGGTATGAGTACGGCGCGGCAACGAGTTCGCCTTCTTGGTCGATCAATCCGTAGTCGACGCCCCATCCGTCGATACCGATCGATGTCACCGGTCCGCTTGCGATGGCCAGATCGAGCCCGTATTTTGCTTCAGTCACTATGCGGTCCCAGTCCCAGCGCAGGCAGCCGTTGGGGTCGGATGCCGGCCTGATCGGCCAGCGGTGAACAACGTTGAGGCGAGGTCCGGAAGCATCCAAGTCGACTGCAGCCACGCGGCCCGAGTTCGCCCCGAGATCGACGGCGAGGACACGCGATGTCATAGACCCGTGGCGACGGTGGAGGTGCCGCGTTGTCCTATCAGCCTCTCCCGGTAGCCGACCCCCCGGTACACCCCCAGAGGGTCGATGGCCGCTCCGCAGCGCCGCCGCGTCTCCGCAACCAGCGGGCGGGTATCGGTTCGATAGGCCGTTTGAAGGATCTGCTGAGCACGGGCGGCATCGTTCTTATTCTGGGCGTCTGATAGCTCTGCCTGGTCGACCAGCATGGCCTGGGCGTAGGCGATGGTTATGGCTTCTGTTGACTGGATCAGGTCCTCGAGCGGGTCCTTGATGTTGTGGCTCTGGTCGATCATGTAGGCGAGCTCCGGCAGCCGTCCGTCGCCGGCTCTGATGAGCTCGTGGAATATGAGGAACAGCTGGAATGGTCTGATCGAACCGGTCGTGAGATCGTCGTCTCCGTACTTGGAATCGTTGAAATGGAACCCGCCAAGGCGTCCAACCATGGCCAAACGGCTAACGATCTGCTCGATGTTCGTGTTGGGGAGGTGGTGTCCGAGGTCGACCAGGCAGTAGGCCTTGTCGCCGGCGGCCTGGGCCAAGAGGAGTGACGACCCCCAATCTTGGTTGACCGTCGAGTAGAAAGCGGGTTCGTACGGCTTGTGCTCGGTGTACATCGCCCAGCCTTCGGGGAGATGCTCGTGGATCTGGTGTAGACCGTCGGCCACGCGCTCGAACTGATCGCGATGGTCCGCCTGGCCAGGGTGGTTGGTGCCGTCCGCCAGCCAGACCGTGAGTGCGCTCGATCCAAGAGCAACGCCGAGATCGATGACTTGCTTGTTATGGGCGATGGCCGCTTCGCGTACCGTCGGATCGCTGTTGGCCAGGCTCCCGTACTTGTAGGAGATCCTTCCTTGGTCCGTGGTAGACGGATTGTCCTGGAAGGTGTTTGTGTTCATGGCATCGAATCGAATTCCTTGGGCCTGCGCGTACTCCCGCAGTCCGGCGGGGTCCGAGGGGTCATCCCAAGGCACGTGGAGGGAAACCGCGTCGACAGTCCCGGTCAGTGAGTGGAGTACGGCGACATCGTCGATCTTCTCTTCGGTGGTTCGGGGTTCTCCCCCAATCGGGAATCGTCCGAAGCGAGAACCGCCCGTTCCAAGCGCCCAGGAAGGCGCCGCCAGCGAGAACCCGGTCAGTTTGGTCATGACGCACTCTGCCGTCGTGACCCCGTCATCGGCCATGACCTCTGCCAGATGCTCAAAGTCCCGAGCGAGCCGGAGCTCGCTACTCCGATTGTGCTCCGCTATCGCGTTGCGATCGATCATGGCGGATCCTTTCGCTACCGCAGGAAGGCTGCGGCAACCCCCGAATCGACTGGGATCAGCAGTCCGGTCGTGTGCCCCAGTGCGCCTCCTACCAGTGCCAGCACTGCATCGGCAGCGTGCTCGGGCAGCACCTCGCGCTTCAGAAGCGTACGCCTCGCGTAGAACTCGCCCAGCTCATCCTCGGGGACACCGTAGACCTCTGCTCGTTGGGCACCCCAACCACCGGCGAAGATACCCGAGCCCTGAACGACGCCATCGGGGTTGATTCCATTGACCCGTATACCGTGTTCTCCGAGCTCTGCGGCCAGGAGCCGAACCTGGTGCGCCTGGCTCGCCTTTGCCGAGCCGTAGGCGAGGTTGTTGGGGCCGGCGACGACGGCGTTCTTGCTCACCACGTACACGATGTCTCCGCCGGTGCCTTGAGCAAGCATGGCCTCGGCCGCGAACTTGGAGACGAGGAACGATCCTCGCGCCATCACGTCGTGTTGATGGTCCCAATCGTCGACGGTGGTGTCGAACAGCCCCCCAGAAATGGACAGTCCGGCGTTGTTGACAACGATGTCGATCCCGCCGCAGCGGCGCACTGCTTCAGCCACTGTGGCCTGCACGTCCTCTTCCTTCGCCATGTCGGCTTGGAGGGGGAAGGCGATATCGTCATCGCCGATGAGCCTGGCCGTTGTTTGGGCGGATTCCCCGTCGCGATCGACGACGACGACGACCGATCCGGCTTCGGACAGGCGAGTGGAGATCGCCCTTCCGATCCCTGACCCGCCACCCGTGATCAGGCTCACCTTGCCGGTTAGCGGTTTGGGCGGCGGTCGCCTCCGCAGTTTCATTTCTTCCAGGGTCCAGTACTCGATGCGGAACTTCTCGGACTCGGGTACCGGCTGATAGGTCGAGACGGCCTCGGCGCCGCGGATCACGTTCATGGTGTTGATGTAGAACTCGCCGGTTATCCGTGCGGTCTGGCTGTCGGATCCGAAACTGAACATGCCGACGCCGGGAATCAGGAAGATGGCGGGATTGGGGTCGCGCATCGGAGGGCTGTCCTTGTCGGCGTGGCGTTCGTAGTAGGCGCGGTACTCTCGCTCGTACTCGGCGCGGAGTTCTCCGACTCGCTCGATCTGCTCGTCGACGGGCGCCGTTGCCGGTAGGTCGAGCAGAAGCGGCCGTACCTTGGTACGAATCAGGTGATCTGGGCACGAGGCACCCAGCGGCACGACCCGAGGCGTGGACTCCCTGGCGATGAAGTCCACTACGACGTCGTCGCCAAACCACCTTCCCACAACCGGAGAGTTCCCGGTTGCGAAGCCGCGAAGAGCCGGGGCGAGCTGGGCGGCGCGCCGATCCCTTTCTGCTACGTGGAGCGGCTCGAATCCCGGTCGCAGTGGTCCGAGTGGGTCGGGATCGCCGGATCGCTCGATGAAGTCGGCGGCGGTGCGGATAGCCTTCAGCGACCTCGCCTCGCACTCCTCGGAAGTGTCCGCCCAAGTTGTGAGTCCATGACCACCGAGCACGACACCTTCGAGTTCCGGCCGCTCAGTTCGCAAGCGCTCGACCTGTAGGGCGAGTTCGAACCCGGGTCGCCGCCAGGGGATCCAGGCGATGCGCCCCTCGAAGCACTCGTTGGTGAGCTGCTCTCCATCGGCGCACGCGGCTAGAGCGATGATCGAATCCGGATGGAGATGGTCGACGTGAGCCTGTGCGATCAGCGCGTGCATCGTGGTGTCAAT
>JANQEF010000169.1 GCA_028278465.1 Dehalococcoidia bacterium
TGGCAGCGGCCATCGGTGTCTCGGTCGGTGCCACCAGGGTTGCGACCGGATCAACCGGCACCTCGTCCGACTCATCAGGCTCGAGCAGGTCTCGCCACAGCGCAAGACGGGGCGAGTCTGTGATCCGTTCGAAGCGCAGGCTGGTCAGCTCCCACACCGATCGGCCCAGGTTCATCTCGACCTGCGCCGCAACCAGGAAGGTGGCAAGAGCTACCACATACAGAGCGCCAACACCCCGCACAAGCTGTCGCCGGTAGGACGGGCCGGGTCGGATCAGCATGAACAGCACCATCACGCCGAGCCCGGCGAAGAACGCTGCATAGCCGGCCCGCGAAAACGTCAGCACCGCGGCGAACACCAGCACCGCCGCACCGGCCCATGTCCACGAGTTTCTACGGCTCAGGGCGAAGGCAAAGACGAAGAAGAGCGACATCAGCACCGACAGGGCAAAGAAGTTCGGATCGCTCGTGAGCCCCGTGATCCTCGGGATCTGGAACTCGTCGATGAGGATGATCACCGAGCCGTGCGGCCGGCGCGAGCCCAGGTCATCCGCAGCCGGCAGAAACAGGATGATCGCCAGCACCGCCATGACGATCCCGACGCCGAAGAAGAGCCTGTTGAAGCGGCCGAGGTCCATTGAATAGTGCAGCACTATGACCAGCGACACCGCCATGACGTAGCTGCGCAGCAGGAGCAGCGCCATGGTGTAGCCACGGAAGTCTTCAGGCGACCTGATGGCCGACACCAGCACCCACACTCCGAATGCCACTCCAAGCACTACCGCGGTTCGGGAAATCAGCGCCTGTCTGCGGTCGTTCACCGCCAGCAGCAGACCGGCGTTCAGCGCCAGCGGGATGATCGCCAGGTCCCATGATGTGACGCTGAGGTCCAGGAACTCGAACGAGATCAGGCCATCTGAGAACAGGCTGGCGATGAACAGGAGCACCGTCGCCGGAGTCAGGTACCGGTTGGTGAAGGACCGGAACGTCTCCGGCTTGAACGGGAAAAACGAACTCGACTTTGTAAGTTCAGTGGCCAATATCGAGGAGCGAGTGGAACCGGTTTGGTGGCTGGCGGCGCGGGCGGGTTAAGGATACCGCCGGGCGGACCGGCTCAAGGCGCCGAAGCGCCGTCCACCGCACGCCTCAACAGCTCCAGCCTCTCGATCACCAGCGGGTGCTCCGGCGCCAGTTCGGACAGCCGTTCATACGTCTGCACCGTCTCCACGGCCTTTCCCGCATCTCCCAGCCGCGCCAGTTGCCAGCTTGCGAACGCCAGTTCGAAGTTGGCGGCGCGAGACGTCGGGTTGAACGAGTAGGCGCTGTGCTCGGCCTCGTACGCTTCCTGCAAGAGGGTCGTCTTCGTGGCGAGGTCGGCGCTCTGGTCGGCGAGCGCCAGCAGCACCTCGGCGCGGGCGTGCTGATACTCCTCTACGCCGGGGTTCAGTTGTGTCGCCCGCTCCATGTGATCGAGCGCGAGGTCGACATCGCTCGCCAGCGTAGTCTCGCCACGGCGGAACTCCATGTCGGCCCGCAGCAGGCTGAGGTTGTGCGTCCAGATGAAATAGCCGGCGAGCGCGATGCCGATGGCTATGACCGGAAAGGCAACAGCCGGTGAGATGCGCGGGAGAGTGAATCCACCGGAGTTCGGTTCGGCCGCTGGCGGCTTGGAGGTTGACCGTGCTCGACGGGTAATCGCGTACGCAGCAGCCAGTAGCGCCAGCACGAGCCACAGCACCGTGGTATCGCTGATCCGCGCAACTCCGGAGAGCTGCTCGGCCACTCGCCCCGTCACGACAGCTCCGGCGCCAACGGCCAGAACGGCGATCAGGCTGACGCCGCCGCCCTGCGCCCGCCGGGTGAGTTTCCACACAACGACCACAGCGGCGGTCAGCAGCGCGCCGTATGCCAGAAGGCCGGCGAGCCCGATCTCGATCAGCCAGTTCAGCGGCGCGTTGTGCGACGAGCTGATCAGAAAGTTGAGCAGATCGCCCGGCGCACGAGTGGGAAACACGAACCGGAACGTGTCAGGCCCGTATCCGAAAAGCTGTCTGACGACCCACGGTGCGTTGTTCGATTCCGGCAACGACGGCCGCTCAGCCGCAACGTCGCCAACGACACCCCACATCTCCAGTCGGGCGTCGATAGTGCCCTGCTTGCTGCGCTGACTGATCACGGCGGACGCTTCGGCGGGGGCGCTGCCGCTCACCGTCTCTCGCTCGTTGAACAGCTCTTGCTGCTCCGCGACGGCGAACGACTCGATGGCAGAAGATGCCGGTCCGAGGACGAGCACGAACGCCAGCCCGGCGCCGGCCGCTATAGAGATCGCTGCACAGGCGGCGTTCCGCACTCCGGCAACCCTGGCGGTCAGCGCCACCATTGCGATCAGCGCCGCTGCCATCCCGAGCCAGGGCCCGCGCGATGCGGTGAACAACGCCGCGTATGCATGTATGAACACGACTACGCCCAGAGCTCCCCACCAGAAGAGCGTCGATCCCGGCAGGCGGACGGCGCGGGTCGCTGCAGCCATCGCAAGCGCAGCGCCCATCGGCAGCGTCAGCGTCATGAGCGCGCCCAGGAACAACGGGTTGCCGACTGTCCCGGTCACCCGCTGGTGCTGGTACGTGCCGGAGATGCCGAACGGAGCGAGAGCAAAGTGCTGGGCGATACCGATCAGCGCCGCGATCAGGCCAGAGACTGCGATCACGGCCCAGAGCCTGATGAGCTGGTCCCGTCGCCTTATTCCAGTTGCTGCCAGGAAGAACAGGGCGATGTAAGAGGCGGTCGTGTGGAGGTCGTAACCGTCTCGGCCCCAGTCTGCGCCAAGCGCGCTCACGAGCGGCTGAATCGACAGCGCAGCGGAAATAGCGGTGAAGAAGAGCACCAGCGCAGCCGCAGCCTCGATGGGATGAGCCAGCACCCATCTCCTCACAGAGAAGGTGCCTCGTTCGGCAATTGACTTCTCGGTCGCCGCACGCCGTGCGACGGCGACTCCGCTCGACGTCAGCCACAGGGCCAGACCGAGGCTTGCCAGCGAACGCATCAGGACCGTCTTGGGCAGCTCGGTGAACGATGCGAAGTCGTGCTCCGACAGCACGATCAACGGCACGAGGAACGCCGCCGTCAGCCACACGGCCTCTATGGAGCGGCGCAGGTGGACCTGGATGCTGTCCAGCGTCTGTGCGGAGACCTGCCGCGAGCGAGTGGAGTAGAGGTGCTTCTTCTGGGAGATAGCCATTGCGTGTCCGGGTTCACCATGGCGCAGACGAAAAGGAACCTGGAAGCAGACTATCGGCGGCAGGCGCGGCCGTAGTGTGGGAAGCCTCACATCTATCGGGAGAGCCGCCGACTATCCGGAAAGCGGTACGGCGACCAGCTCAGCCGGCGCGGGCGGCCTAGAGCTGCCGCAGCCTCGGGTCGAAGCGGTCGCGCAGCCAGTCGCCTACGAAGTTGATCGACATCACCACGAGCAGAATCGCCAGGCCCGGGAAGACCGACATCCACCACGCCGTGCCGAGCCACGCCCTGCCCTCATCAACCATCACGCCCCAGGTAACCGTGCTGGAGGGCACACCGGCGCCCAGGAAGCTGAGAGATGCCTCGGCGAGGATCAGGCCGCCGACACGCAGGCTGGCCAGCACAACGACCGTGTTAATGACGCCTGGCAGCATGTGCCGCAGCAGCACGCGTATGTTCGAAGCACCCGAGACGCGCGAAGCGTCCACGTACTCACGCGTTCGAAGTGTTAAGACCTCGGCTCGAACATTACGCACCACGCCACCCCACGCCGCCATAGCTAATAAGACCACGACCACCGTGACGCTCTGTCCGAACGTGATGGCCGCGAGGATAGCTATTAAGAGGAACGGTAAAGCGTTCCACACGTCGACGGCGCGCGACACCAACTCGTCTGTCCAGCCGCCGAAGTAGCCGGCGATCAGCCCTAGCGATGTGCCGACGACCACGCCACCGGCGAGCGAGATCGTGGCGATGATTAGTGATATGCGAGCGCCGTGAATCAGCCTGCTCAGGATGTCGCGGCCAACATGGTCGCCGCCCAGGATGTAGCGCTGCTCAAGCTTCGGGTTAGCGTCATAGAACGCCGTGTCCCAGAATGGCGGTGCAGCACGTCCGCGCAGGTTCTGGCGCCACGGCTCTTCAGGTGCGATCAGGTTGGCGAAGATAGCCATGAAGACGAAGCCGGCGAGAATCACCATCGGGAACACCGGCCAGCGCCGCAGGACGTACCACGCCTGGGCCCGGAACGTCTGCTGCTCCACCCGCGCCGCACCGGCCGCTTGTTCGACGGCTATCGCAGAGCCCTGTATCTCTTCCGAAGTCGCCATGGCCTAGTTGTAGCGAATCCTTGGGTCGACCAGTGAGTACGTCAGGTCGGCTATGAGGCTTCCGGTGACGTAGAGCGCTGCGAAGAAGAAGATGACGCCGGTCAGCAGCGGGAAGTCGTTGTTGTGGATCGAGTCGACGGCGAGCCGTCCAACACCGGGCCACGCGAACACCGATTCGACGACGACCGAGCCTTCCAGGAAGCCGATCAGGATGAGCGCCGAGACGGTTATGGGAGAGATGAGAGCGTTGCGGAAGGCGTGCTTCCATATCACCCAGTTCGAGGTGACGCCCTTCGCTCGCGCCAGCTTGATGTACTCGGAGTCGAGCACCTCGAGCATCGACGAGCGCGTCAATCGCAAATAGGTCGCCGCCGGCAGCCAGCCGAGTGCGACTGTAGGCAGTATCAACGCCTTGAACTGCGCGGGCCAGAACGGTTCATGAACAGGCCTGGAGCCTGCGGGCAGCCATCCCAGGATCACCGCGAAGAACAGAATTCCGAGGATCCCGATGAAGAAGACTGGAGTCGCCTGTCCGAAGAGCGCGAATACGCGGCCCAGATAGTCCCAGACTGTGCCGCGTTTAACTGCAGATAAGACGCCTAACGGGACGCCGACGAGCGTGGCGAATATCCACGACGTGGCCGCCAGCTGCAGCGTGGCTCCGAGTTTCTCAAATACGACCGTGCGAACGTCGCGTTCGGCAAGGATCGTCTGGCCGAAGTCGCCCTGCACGACGCGTCCCAGCCAGATGAAGTACTGGACGATCAGGGGCCTGTCGAGCGCCAGTTTCTTGGTCAGCGCCTCGATCTGTTCCTCTGATACGCCGTAGCCGCCCGGCTTTGCGTAGAGCAGCAGCGGATCGCCCTGGGCACGGGACAGCACGAAAACGATCAGCGTCGCGGCGACCAGAGACAGTACGCCGAACACCAGCCGTTGTGCCATGTAACTAGCCAAGCCGTCGACTCCTCAAAAAGAGCGGTTCACAGAATCGGTTGCGGCCGCTGGCAAACCAACTCACCAGCGGCCGCAACCCGTCAAACCTGTCTTCTAGCGAGCCGGGACTATCGACTCGAACTCGTTCATCGTCGTGAAGCTGGACGGTGTGCCCACCCACTCGGAGATGGAGTTCGGGTTGTACACGACGAATGTCGGTACCTGGACGGTTCCGGCAAAGACCATCTGGTCGTACAGGAAGTCCACCAGTTCCGTGTTCAACGCGATCCTGCCCTGCAGGTCGGTCTCGTTGGACACCTGTGTGAACTTCTCGGCGATCTCAGGGATCTCGATACCGCAACCGAATCCGCCTCTAGTCAGGCTGGTCTCGGTCAGGCCGTGTGGCCAGTCGAACGGAATCGTCGTCGCGCCTTCGTCACAGTCACCGCCGTACGGGATCGTGTTGGTGCGACCGACAAGGCTCGGGCGGATGATCGAGTACGCAGACTTGAACACCTGGATGTCCATGTCAGGCCAGAGAGCCTGCCACATGCCAGCCACAGCGTCGTTGATCTCTGCGTTCGTGCCGCTCGAGCCACCGAGCTCACCACCGGTCCAGATGCCGATGGGGAACTTGCCTTCCGGCCAGGCCGTGTTGGCCATGCGCTCCTTGGCTGCGTCCGGGTCGTACGGGATCAGCCAGCGGTCCTGGAAGTAGGACGCCGTCGTGTCCACATACTCCAGCGAAGCCTGTGCGCCGAAGCCGTCGAGGATCGTCTCGATGATCAGGTCGCGGTCGATGGCCATCGACCGCGCCCAGCGAACGTCACGAGCCTCTTCCATGTCTCCAGGCTGCTTGCCTTCGATGTTGCAGCCGACCCACGGCAGGTCATGCACGCAGTAACCGGAGCCGGTGCGGTTCAGCGGCTCGCCGGTCGCAGCATGGTTCTCCTCCCAGTAGTTACCGGAGAAGATGACCTGGTGGACCCGGCCGGCCCTCGTCACAGACTCAGCACTGAAGCCGTCGTCAGAGAGGAGCTTGATGTCCTTCAGCGGCACCTGGTCGGCGATGTCAACAGCGCCGGTGCGCAGCTGCGCGACACGGGTTGAAGGCTCAGGCACCTCAACGAAGCGCAGGGTCTCGATGTTGGCGTTCTTGAACCAGTGGTCGTAGTCCACCTTCTTCAAGACAGCCCGGTCGTCCTGCACCCACTCGTCCACCATGAAAGGACCGGTGGAGACGATGTTGTTCAGCATCCAGTCTTCACCCATGGTGTCGAAGGCGGTCTTCGAGAAGAACGCCGTTCCCTGGGCCTGTTCGTTCAGGAAGTTACCGTCCCACCTGAGGTCAAACGTCTCGAACGGGATCCTGACGGTGTTGCTGTCGATCTTGGTCGCCTCGCCGAACAGCGCTGCAAAGTCACCGGCCTGACCGTGAATGCTGGTCGGGTTAGTGTTCGCGTTGCCGTCGTTCAGCGTCCAGACAACGTCGTCCGCCGAGAAGTTGCCAAAGTCCTGCCCGTCCTTGCTGTGGAACCTGACGCCATCTCGCAGGGTGATAGTCACCGATGAGAGGTCGCCTTCGAGGTCCCAGCCGGTCGCCAGCTTGTTGACGGTGTTGCCATCAACATCGACCGCGAACAGGCCTTCGCCAACACCCCAGTACTGCATCGCCTCAACAGGCGCCTGCGCGCTGCCCAGGCCAACGCCCGGACCGATGTTGAAGACGGCGGCTGAGATGGTGCCCACGGGGTTCTGCGGCTGTGGAGCCGGGTCAGAACCGCCGCCACCGCTACTGGTCGTAGGGGTAGCCGTAGGTGTGGTGCCACCGCTACTGGACGTAGCCGTAGCCGTCGGCTGCTGGCCAGACGACGAGGTAGCTGTCGGATCTTCGTCGCCGCTACCGCAAGCTATTGCGATGGCACCGAAGATTCCAAGTATTCCGATTAACGCCATTCGACGCATAGTTTTCCCTCGCTTCTTAGTAAGCGTGAAGTTGCAGCACTATATATTCGGCGCATCTGCCGGTCAACTTGAATCAACCGGTAAAAACAGCGTCTTACCTGTTTCGTGATCGGTCCGGAAGCGTGCCCACTCGTGCTGCGGGCTGGAGGCGAATTCGGCACCTGCGGTCCGAGATGAGGCCAGCAGCAACGAATTGCGCCGCCGCGATCGGCTGTGCATGCCAGAAATCTGGCGAATTACGATTAGATGAAGGCGATTGAGCCGTCGGGATTCACGCGGTCGCCGCGGTGCCACGGAGACAGGTAAGGCCGCGCCGCCAGTTCGCTGTCAACCAGTTCGATCCCGAGGCCGGGGCCCTCTGGGATGGTGAAGTAGCCGTCGACCGGCTTCGCAACGGGCGTGACGCTGACGGCCTCTGCGGGCGAAGGATCGCGGTACTCCTGCACCAGGAAGTTGCTGGTGGCGGCATCGAAGTGAAGGTTCGCGCGGGTCGCCAGCGGGCCCATCGGGTTGTGCGGAGCGATAACCAGGTCGTGCGCCTCCGCCATGAAGGCGATCTTCCGCATCTCGGACAGGCCTCCGACGATGCAGACGTCCGGCTGCAGGATGTCTACGCCGCCCTCGCGCACGAGGTCCCACAACTCG
Source organism: Dehalococcoidia bacterium (assembly GCA_028278465.1). Classification (GTDB taxonomy): domain Bacteria; phylum Chloroflexota; class Dehalococcoidia; order Lucifugimonadales; family Lucifugimonadaceae; genus JAJCYX01. Next base: position 7,889 of record JANQEF010000169.1, read on the forward strand.
TAGCGCGTGTACAGGCATTCGCCGGTCGCGATGGCACAGCCCATCTTCCTGCGCAGGGAGCCCATCTCGTGCCGATTCTCCATGCGCAGCGGCTCCTCCATGAACCACGGCCGGAACTCCATCAGCGCGTCGGTCAGCTCCAGGACTCTTGCCGGCTCGAAAACGGCTGCGTGGGCGTCGAAGCCGACGTCTATGTCGTCACCAACCGCCTGCCTGACCGCCTTGAACCGCTCGACGGCGGTCCGGACGGCGTCGTTCCATAGCATCTCGCGCCAATCCGGTGAGAGCGGGTTGGTCTTCAGCGCGGTGAAGCCCTGGTCGACGTACTTCTTCGCGTCGTCGGCGAGATCCTGCGCCGTTGCACCGTGGATGCCGTGATACGCCCTGATCCTGTCGCGCACCCGGCCACCCATCAGGTCGTATACAGGCTTGTCGAGCGCTTTGCCGGTTACGTCCCACAGCGACTGGTCGATCGCCGAGAGCGCCGCCATGCCGGACGAGCCGATGGGGAAGCGTGCGCCCTGGTAGCACAGCGCCCAGTTGCGCTCTATCTCCGTCGGGTCGCGGCCGATGAGTTGCTCCTCGAAATACTCGACCCAGCGCGGCGACGCCATGTCAGGCCCGACGTGGTACACCTCGCCAACGCCGTGAATACCGGCGTCTGTGTTGGTGCGGACGTAGACAAGGTTGGAGCCGCCGTCTCCGGCTGCGACAAGGCATTCGATGCTGGTGATCTTCATCTGAGTTTCCGTTCTGTGATCAGGCGAAACAGGTTTGCGGCCGCTCCTAGAGGAACCCCGGCGAGCCGTCTTCGTAGGTGGCGAACCCGCGGTCCCAGTGCTGTGGCGGGTTGGCGGAGATAGCCTCGTGGTTCAGCGTCATGCCGAGGCCGGGCTGTGAAGGCAGCTCGAAGTAGCCGTTCACCGGTACCCACTCCTCGTTGATGAACTCGGCCTTCTTCTTCCGGTGGTCGCCGTGCCATTCGAGGATGGTGAAGTTGTTGATAGAGGCGGCGAGGTGCACTCCGGCGGCGGTCGAGAGCAGGCCAAGCGGGTTGTGCGGCGCAACCGTGACGTAGTGCGCTTCGGCTACGGCGGCGATCTTCTTCGCTTCGAGCAGTCCGCCGCAGCAAAGGAGGTCCGGCTGGATGATGTCGACGGCGTCCGCGTTGAGCAGCTCTGTGAAGCGGTGCAGGCCGTAGAGGTTCTCGCCCGTCGCGAGCGCCACGCGGAACTGCTTCCTGAGCTGTGCCGTGGAGTCGATGAACTCGGCGCGAGCCGGCTCTTCGATGAACATCATGCGGTGCGGCGTGAGCACCTGTGCGAGCTCGAGCGACTTCGACGTCTCACGGATCGCGACGTGGACGTCGACGGCGAGATCCGGGCTGTCGCCGATGATCTTCCTGATGCCGGCCATGCGTTCATCTGCAGCGCGTAGCGCGCTCTGCCACGGGATCTCCCGCCAGTTCGAGGGCAGCGGGCCCGTCTTGAACGCGGTGTAGCCCTCGTCCATCAAGCTCAGGGCATGCTCGCCGACCTCCTGCGGCGAGTCGCCGTAAATGCCGTGGTAGACGCGAACCCGGTCCCGTGTGGCGCCGCCAAGCAGTTTGTAGACAGGAAGACCGGCTTGCCGGCCGGCGATGTCCCAGAGCGCCAGGTCAAGCCCTGACAGCGCCGACCACGCAACCTGCCCGAGCGGAAAACGCATTGTGTTCTTCGCACGTCGCAGCAGCCACTCGATGCGAGAAGGGTCCTGGCCGACGAACCACGGCTTCATTTCGTCGATCATGGCGATCACGCTGCGGTCGGGGCCGATCGAATACGCCTCGCCGACGCCAGTGATGCCTTCGTCCGTGCTGACTTCGAGGAAGATGTTGTTGCGTGATCCGTCCCAGGCGTGGAACGTCTCGATTCCTGTGATCTTCATGCGCTCTCTTCTCGGTCCTGGCCGGTCACCTGTGTTGGACAGAAAATCTGTGGCTCACCGTTCTTAGACCCGGCTGAACTTCGTTACCCGGTTCCCGCGTCCGGCTTCTCCGATCTCGGCAACGTAGATGTTGCGTTGCGAGTCGAGCCACAGGCCATGCGCCGAGACGCAGGCATCGGCGTTGCCCCGCCAGCGAGTCACCAGATCGCCGTCACGAGTCCAGATCGAAACCCCGTTGCCTCCGCCCTGCTCCACCACGTAGACGTATCCGTCCGGAGCGAAGTAGATGTCGCCGGGGCCGACGACGTCGTTCCACTCTCGCTGGTAGTTGCCGTCTGCGTCGAAGACCTGGATGCGGTTGTTTTCCCGGTCGCAGATGTAGACGAGCCCGTCGGGGTCGACGGCGACCTTGTGCAGGATGGCAAACTGGCCCGGACCGCGGCCGGCCTCACCCCACGAATGCTCTAGCTCACCGCTGGCCGAGAAGCGGTGGACGCGGCGGTTGGCGTAGCCGTCCGAGGCGAAGAACTTTCCATCTGGCGATTCGGCGATCCCTGTTGGCATGTTGAACGGCGTGCCCTGGCCGCCGTTCGTGGTGACGGTGATGTTGGCGTAGCCGAAGGTGCCGAGCGTCAGCACCACCTCGCCGTCCTTGCGGTGCTTCGTGATGGTGTGGGTCTGGTGGTCTGCGAGCCAGATGTGGTCTGTCGAGTCGATGTACATGCCGTGCGGCACACGGAACTCGCCCTCGAGCGGCCCGCGGTCGGCCCAGGAGCCGACGAACTCGCCGTCCGTGGTCCAGCATGTGACCGGATGATCGCTGCGGCTGAAGACCCAGACGATGTCCTCGGAGTCGACCGCAACGTCTGCGCACTGGCCGAGGTCCCAGTAGCGAGGGACGTTCCTGAGCAGCCAGACGCGGTCGACCTCGTACCTGAAATCGCCGTCGCCAACGGTGGTCATTGGGAAACTCCTGCGGGTTTGCGATTCGCCGCAGAAGATACACCTTTGGAGAGTGGCGCGGGCGCGGTTGCAGGCATGAGTCCCGCGCCTCTGTGCACAACCCGTTGGTGACACAGCAGGATGGCCCGACCGGTGAAAGGTAATATCGCTCGAGGCCGTGCAGCGTGATCCGGCACGGCATTCCTACAGCCGTCGCACTCCCGGACGATCCGGCGATGAAACACCTCACATTCACAACCAGAGTTGGACGCGCCACGCGCATAGCGGAGCGAGCCGATGGCGGATAGACCGCGTTCCGTGCTCTTCGCCATCAACTCCCCGTTCTCGACGCGCGACTACGTCTCGGAGCCGCTGTTCGAAAACCTGGTCGAGACGGTTCGCGCCCACGGCCTCGTTCCCGTCTTCTCCAGCTACGAGTCAGCGATCGCTGACTTCGTGAACGAGAATGGCGCCGAGTTCGAGCCGCTGGCGCTGCGGGGCGACGGCTTCGTCAGGAAGCAGCTCTGGAAGGTGAAGAACAGCGTCCTGCACCGCGCTGTCAGGTACCGGCACAACGAGGTGAACCAGTTCGCGCACCAGGAACGCTTCAAGCGGATCACCAGCGCATGGGGACGGTCCGAGCACGCGGCGATCAGGCCGCATGACATATGGCCGAGGTATCTCGGCTTCCCGTTCCCCGGCAACAGGCGGCTTCTGAGACTGTTGACGTCGGCGATGGGCTCCGGCGTATTCAACCACTCGAAGGCGATCCAACGCACATTCTGGGAACGGCGGCCCGTCCTCCTGCTGACGGCGATGGTGCAGCAGCCGATCAGCTTCAGCTACATCCACCACGCCCGCAAAACCGGCGTCCCTGCCGTCGGCATCGTCGGCTCCTGGGACCACCTGACGAAGGAGGGGCCGATACCGCAGCCGGTGAAGGAGTGCTGGGTCT
>JANQEF010000302.1 GCA_028278465.1 Dehalococcoidia bacterium
GCGCCGCCGGACAGCGCCGCCGCCGCTACATCGATCACCGGCCTGCCGTTCGTGTGCTCCGGGTCGACGATGACGTAGATGCCGTCGAAAGACGCCGCAACCGCCTGCCGGATGTCGCGGCCGATCCGGTCGAGCACCCTGTCGAGCACCTTGCCGGCGCGACCGCTCCAGTCCGCGGACAGCGCGCTCTCACCCTCAGGCGAAAGCGCTTCGATCAGCCTGATCGTCTGCGAGGCGACGCCCGCCGCTTGCAGCGCGGTCGCCCGCGGGTCCTTGCCGCGCCCAGTCACATCGATGAACGCCTGCCGGTCGCGCTCCTCGCCGGCCAGCTCGGCCGGGATCGCCTCGCGCAGCGACTTGAGGTCTGTCACGAGGCCGATCGGTGAGGTCGCAACCGTCTCCAGGAAGCGCAGGTTGCGGTGTATCGACTCCACCTGCGCGGCGAGATACGCGCTCCGCTGCTCACTGGCCTGCTCGGTCTCTGCCATTCGTGCTCCGGTTTCGCTGGTCTGCCGCTGTGGTCAGGAGCGCCGATTGTATGGGAAGGGCCATTTCCGGTCACCCGGATAAGACCGTTGCGCCGGGACCACGATGTCAGCCCACTAATACGTGACTTGAGTCACGGCTCGGTGTGACTCAGCAGAAAGGGAAGAAGGGGCAAAGACGGCTCCAAGTCCACTCGTGGAAATCAACGATGCCCTCGATCCGCATTCGTTCAGCACCAGCTTCTGCGAACGCGCGTGAATACGCGACTACTTCTACAGGGGCGTACTTCCTCGATGGATCGTCAATGACGGCTCTGATCAGATCACTGAACTTAGTGAACGACCCGGCGTAGAGTTCTAGGTTAAACCTCTGAGCGGCGGCGACTAATTCGACTTGAGACATCACGAGGGTCGCAGTTTTAACTTCATCGATATCAAGACCCACATCGTTAGGGCTTTGGAAAACAAGCATGTCGGACTCCTTCTTGCCTTGACGCTTCGACTTGCTAGTAGACCGCAACAGCACCTGTGACAGCCGCAAGAATCGTACCTAGCAAAAAGGTAACGACCTGGATCTTTGACGGTGTCGTGACGTTGGTACCTCTGGTCGACGGTTGGGTTTCAGCGGTGGAAACTGGCTCAGCGCTGCCCTCCTCCCCATCTTTGGTCAGCGGCTCGAGGGTTCCCGTGAGAGCGAGCAACGTCGCCGCCCCTGCGATTATCGAAATCACGTAGGTAAGCCACATGGCGATGATGAACGGCCGAGTATCCTCCGGTAGGTTCTCGCTAAACGCTCCGGCCACTGCGATCGTTGCCGTCACGATCACTGTGCCGAGGGTGATCAACTGCTTCGTGCTGTCTTTGGCGAATTCGAACGCCATTTCTCTGTCGTCGTGTAATTCCATCAACACTGACTCCACTGGTTATCGCTTTGCGTGACCGATGGCCCGCAGGAAGGTTGGTATCGTAACCGATTGACTCCAAGTCCGCCGCGCACGAAGTAAACTGCGGCCTCGAACCTCATCTCACCCCGAGCAGCAGGAGTGCAACGTGCCTACCGACCGTCCCACCGAGCGGCAGCTTCTCGACTGGCTGAACACCGATCTCAACAACTGGGGCCGGTGGGGCAACGACGACCAGAAGGGCACGCTCAACCACCTGTCGGAGGCGAAGACGAAGTCAGCGCTGGGGCTGGTCGAGGACGGCAAGACGGTGAGCTGTGCGATGGACATCAGCTACGAGCATCAGCCGGACGTCCCGCGGCCTCCGCTGCACTTCATGGTCCGGACCGGCCACGACCACAAGGAAGGCGAGCCGCCTGAGCGGCAGGTGGCGGTCGACTTCTTCGGCATCATCTTCCACGGCCACTCGGTCACGCACGTCGATTCACTTGCTCACTTCTTCTGGGACGGGAAGATGTACAACGGCTTCCCGATGACCGACGTGTCGACGGACGAGGGCGCGAGCACCAACAACGTGCTGGCAGGCAGCGGCGGCATCGTGACGCGCGGCGTGCTGGTGGATGCGCCATACCTGCGCGGCGTCGAGCTGATCGAGCGCGGCGACGGCGTCGGCATGGCGGATATCGAGAAAGCGGAGGCCGAGTGCGGTTTCGAGGTGGAGCAGGGCGACGTGCTGCTGATGAGGACGGGCCAGCTGGGCCACCGGAGCCGGACCGGAGGCGTCGATGTGTGGACTGCCGGCTCGGCAGGGCCGAAGCCGGAGATCCTGCCGTTCATGCACGAGCGGGAGATTGCGGTGATGGGCTCGGACACCGGCAACGACGTGGCGCCGACCGGCTACGACAGGTTCACGAACCCTGTGCACCAGGTCGGCATCGTTGGCATGGGCCTCTGGATCCTGGACAACGCGTGGCTCGACGACCTGGCCGAGGAGTGCCGGCGCAGGGGGCGCTGGGAGTTCGCAATCTCGATCAACCCGCTGCGAATCCCGAACGCCACCGGCTCGCCGGTCAACCCGATAGCGATCTTCTAGCCGAGCGATTCTGAACGATCGCTTTCCAACCGTTCAGCGGTAGTTGAGTGAGTTCGGAAGGTCGACGGTAAGGATAGTCCCTCCGTCGACTGGCAGCACGACACCTGTCACATAAGACGCCGCATCGGACGACAGCCATGCGATCGCCTCGCCGACCTCTTCCGGCTTGCCTGTCCGGCCGATCGGGATAACCGCGTTCCAGTCATCGTTGAGCGACGGATCGTCGGCGAAGCGAACGGCCCACGAACCAGCCTCGATGACTCCCGGAGCGACGGCATTGACCCGTACGCCACGTGCTCCATACTTTGCCGCGGCTGCAACCGTCTCGCCGTTAACCGCGTACTTCGCCGCTGTGTAGCTCTCGCTAAAAGTGGTGCGAAGACCCGCGATCGATGAGGTGTTGACGATCGAGCCGCCACCCTGTTCGAGCATCTGGGCGATCTCGTGCTTCATGCAGTACCAGGTGGCGGTTGTGTTCAGCTCCATCGTGGCAAGGAAGGCGTCGGGCTCGGATTCTGGCCAGTCCTTGTCGGAGCGAACACCGCCGCCGGCGTTGTTGACCGCGCAGTCGAGCCTGCCGAACTCGGCAATTGTGAAGTCGATCATCGCTTTGACCGCAGGTTCGGATGTGACATCTGTGACAATGAACGCTGCCTCGCCGCCGCCGGACTTGATCTCGTCGACCAGGGTCCGAAGCTCCTGCTCACGCCGCGCCGCTACCACGACCTTCGCTCCATGCGACGCCATCACCCTCGCCGTCGCGCGGCCGATTCCAGAACTGGCGCCTGTGACCAGCGCAACCTTGCCTTCAAGCATCGCCATGTGTTTTCTCCCGTGTTACTTGCGGATTCCCGTCGGCGCTATGGATCGTCGTCGTCCCACTCGCGGTCACGCCAGCGCGCCGGCCGCCAGCAGGTCCACTCGAACCCCTGGCCGATCACCGGCCTGATACACGCCGCCAGCACGAAGAAGCCGACGACGATGATGATTGAGAGCACCCAGAAAGGGATGTTCCGCCTCCTGAGACGGTCCGGGCCGATTGTTGGCGGCCGGGTGTCAGTAGCCGACGGCGTTTTCGATGATGTTCGACCCCAGCACGTGGCCCGCCGCATCCATCTCGATCGCCAGCAGGTCGATCCGCCAGTCTTCCTGCTCCGCTCCGGTCTCGGCAAGATAGCTCTGCGCCGCGGCGACCAGCCGCCTGGCCTTCTGCCGCGACAGCGACTCCTCGGGCAAGCCGAACGAGCCCGAGCGACGTGTCTTTACCTCCACGAACACCGTCTGAACGCCGAGGTGAGCCACGATATCGACCTCGCCCTCCCGGACGCGGTAGTTGGTCCGCAGTATTTCATAGCCGTGTGAGCGCAGGATGTGCGCCGCCGCTGCCTCGCCGGCGCGCCCGGCGCCGTTCGGCAGGTTCAGGCGTTTGGTGGCGCGGGAACTGGATGCGGATGGCATGCGGCTCACCGCTGTAGCAGTGCTTCACGCACGGGTCGGAACGAGTTGCGATGGATGTCGCACGGGCCATGCTCCTTGAGCGCGGCGAGGTGCGCGGCGGTCCCGTAGCCCTTGTGCGAAGCGAAGCCGTAGCCGGGAAACTCCGCTTCGAACACGCCGGCCATCAGCCGGTCCCGCGTCACCTTGGCGATCACCGAAGCTGCGGCGATGGAGAGCGAGACGGCGTCGCCCTTGATGATGGCTGTCTGCGGCAGCGAGACCGCTTCGAGTGTCAGCGCATCGACGAGCAGGTGCTGCGGCTGCGGGTCGAGCCCTTCGATGGCGCGGGCCATCGCCAGCCTAGTCGCGGAGGCGATGCCGATGGCGTCGATCTCCTCGGATGAGCATGCGCCGACTGCGTGCGCAACGCCCCTCGCCATCAACTGTTCGTAGGCGACCTCGCGCTGCTCCTCGGTCATCTGCTTGCTATCTGTCATAAGTCCTGACCACGATGCGGCGGTCTCGGCCTGGAGCACCACTGCGCCTGCGACGACCGGTCCCGCAAGCGGCCCTCGTCCAACCTCATCGACGCCGCCGACACGGGCCACGCCCTTCTCCCACAACTCCTGCTCGTGGAGCAGGGTCGGAGAGTCGGGGACCGTTTCGGGTCTGATCAGCATGCGTGGAAGAGCGGAGAGCCTGGGGCCGGGAGATGCGTCGAGCTGCGCGGCTAAGCGGCAGCGATGAGAGATTATCTCTTCTCCCGCGGACCACCAAGCCCGGCGTCGGGCCGTGTAGCCGACGGGTGCAAAAAGCTCAGTCGGCGAGTGCTACGGCCACAGATGATGGCCGAGTTCAGAGATTGCCGAACACCAGCGCATCGTGTACACAGAAGCATACGATGACCGGTTCGCCGATATCGCTCAAGCACCTGTAGGCGGTAAGTGGATATGACAACTGCGGAGGCTATCGCGAAGCTAGAAGCACTCAGCGACGAGAAGGTGCGCGCTCGAAACACCAGGAACGGCGCGCACGACAATCAGTTTGGCGTCAAGCTGGGCGAGATACGCAAAGTGGCGAAGGAGCTGAAGTCCGATCATGAGCTGGGGATGGCTCTCTGGCAGACCGGGAACATCGACGCTCGCCTTCTTGCGACGTTGCTGGTGAAACCGGAAGCGATATCCGCTGATGAAATGGATGAGATGGTCAGGTCCGAAACCTTCCCCCAGATCGCGGACTGGCTGAACTCCTACGTCGTCAAGAAACACCCCGAAAACGAAGAACTACGCCAACGTTGGCTGGCAACGGACCATGCCATGGCGGCGCGATCAGGCTGGTTTCTGACGACCGAACGGATCATGAGAAGTCCTGAAGGCCTGGACCTGTCGGCGATCCTGGACCGTATCGAGTCTGAGATGGGCTCAGTTGCTCCGGAAACGCAGTGGACAATGAACACTTCGCTGGCAGAGATCGGCATTCGCTTTCCGGAGCATCGCGATCGAGCGATCTCGATCGGAGAGAGCCTAGGCGTGTTCCGCGACTACCCGGTCTCGAAAGGCTGCACATCGCCTTTCGCCCCCATCTGGATCGAAGAGATGGTGAAGCGGCAAGGCTGACCAGGGTTTCCGTTCAGATTCTTCGGGTATGAGGACGGTTCCGGCAGACCGCGCGCACGGCCTGATGGCGGACAGAGATCCTCAGTCGGCGAGCGCTGCAGCCAACGGCTCGGATTCGACCGGCCGCGTTGGCGGAGCAGGCTCGATCAGCCCGCCGCCCAGCACTTCGTCGCCGTCGAAGAAGACCGCGGCCTGGCCCGGAGTGATCGCCCGCACCGGCTCATCGAACTCGATCTGCGCCCAGTCGCCGTGTGGCGTGACCGTGGCCGGAGCGTTCTGGCCGTTGTAGCGGATGCGCGCCTCGCAGCGGACCGCGCCGTCGGGCGCAGTACCTGAGATCCAGTTCACACCGGACGCCCAGAGAGTCGTCTTTAGCAGGTCCTTAGCGTCGCCGACCGTGATGTCGCCGGTCGCCGCGTTGATGTGCGTGACGAACACCGGCCGCCCGGTGCCGCCGCTGATCGGCAAACC
>JANQEF010000007.1 GCA_028278465.1 Dehalococcoidia bacterium
GACGACCTGGCGCACATCAACCCGGCGATCGTCACCTGCTCGCTGTCCGGCTTCGGCCGGACCGGGCCGCGGGCGCACGAGCCGGGCTACGACGCGCTGGTGCAGGCATACGCCGGCTACATGAGCCTGACCGGAGGACCGGACGAGCCGCCGACACGCAGCGGCGTTTCGCTGATCGATTTCGCCGGTGGGTTTGCGGGAGCGTTGGGGCTGGTTGCAGCGCTGGTCGAGGCGCAGCGGACCGGCAAGGGTCGCGATGTCGATGTGGCGCTGCTCGACACAGGCATCTCGATGCTGGCGTATCTCGCGGCGTGGAAGCTGAACTCGGACTGGACGCCGGAGCGGATGGCGAACTCAGCGCACCAGACGATCGTGCCTGCGCAGAACTTCCGCACGGCAGATGGCTGGATCTCGGTCTTCTGCGCCAAGGAGATTTTCTGGCAGCGGCTGGCGGACGCGCTGGGTCTTGGCGAGTTGAAGGACGATGCTCGCTTCCGGACGTTCGCGGACCGCTACCGCAACCGGGATGAGCTGCTGCCGCTGCTTGAGAAGGCGTTCGCAGGCCGCACGACCGCGGAGTGGATGGCGAAGTTCGAGGGTGTTCCGGCGGCACCGGTGAATAGCCTGGAGGAGGCGCTTGCTGATGAGCAGGTGGCGGCCCGAGGCTCGGTGGTCGAGGCGGAGCACGAGCGGTTTGGCCGGGTTCAGCAGGCGGCTTCGCCGTTCAGGACGGCCGGGGTTCACGAGGAAGTGCAACGAGCGCCTGGTCTTGGCGAGCATACCGACGAGGTCCTGCGGAACGTCCTGGGCTATTCGGACGAGCAGATAGCAGCGCTGCGGGACGGCGGTGCGCTGGGGTGATGGCGGACTTCTCTCCTCCCATATTGGGAGGGGATTGAGGGGAGGGCTATTCGTCTTGTTGAAGATGAGTAGGGATGTCATCAACGACCCTCCCTCTAACTCCCTCCCAAGCCGGGAGGGAGGATAGACAACCCACCCGGCAACAACACGCGGGCGAACCCGGTGGAGTGGCTCTCGGAACCCTCTTATCATGGAGTCGTCCGGCGAGCCCTCCTCGCGCCCCCGTAGCTCAGTGGACAGAGCGAGTGCCTTCTAAGCACCAGGTCGCAGGTTCGAATCCTGCCGGGGGTGCCATCTTCGCCGCTCCGGCGAAAACAACAACCGCCCGCAACTCAGTCGCCGATAAGCTCAGCGCCAACGCCGTTCTCCGCTACCTCGGCCTCTGGAAGCTCGAAGGACATCGGCTCCGACGGGTCAACAAAGCTGGACCGCCGGTTCGTCAGGCGGTTCACCCGAAACTCGAAGACATCGGGGCGAGAGTAGTGCCCGGCTATGTCCTTACCGTTCTTCGCCTTATGCACATCGCGCATTGAGACATCGTGCACGACGATGCTCTCGACACCATCCTCCCCTTCCGCCACGACGTCTCCCTGCGGGTCGATGATGCAGCTGCCGCCCTGGTGATTTTTCCCTTTCTCATGCAACGGCAGATACTCGTCGGGAACGTCGCCCGGCGTTCTGATGGCTCCCGCCGCGATCACCCAGCAACCAGCCTGGGCAGCCAGCGCCCTCGACAGCAGCAACCCCTTGCTCCCCGTGTTGACGGCCGGCCAGGCGGCAACGTGCACCTGGGTCCCCTGGGCCGCCAGCGCATAGCCCGGCAGCATCATGATGTGCTCCCAGCAGTTCAGTCCGCTGATGCGAGCGTAGTCGCGCTGGTACACCCTCAGCCCGTAGCCGTCGCCCTCTCCCCAGACAATCCGCTCGCTGGCGGTCGGCTTCAGCTTCCGATGACGTCCAAGAATCTCGCCCTCGCTGCTGATGAATAGCAGAGTGGCGTAGACGGAACCCAGAGTGTCCGGGTCTTTCTCAACGACTCCAATAACCACATCGGTTCCGGCCGAACGCGCCGCGTTGCGAAGCGCTTCCGTTTCAGGACCCGGGATTTCGATTGCGTTGGCCAGGTATTCGGCCCGCGCCTCTCGCCCGAGCGGAGAATCGGAATCGTTGCTGAAGAACGGATAGCCGGGCAACCAGGTCTCACCGAAGCCCAGGACCCGTACGCCCATATCGCCCGCTTGCTCGATGAGCTCACACGCCTTCCGGGTCGATGCTGACTTGTCGAAATGAACGGACGATGCCTGCGCTGCCCCAACTCTGAACTCTGCGAATTCCGCCATGTTCGCCTCCCTGGTACTTGAAGGGCCGGAAGGTATCTGAAACTCACAGCACCGGCAATATGGTGGAGGGAAGAACAGGCAGAGCCGGAGGAAAGGTCAGCTTGCCGAAACCTGCTCATCCGGGCGATCACGGTCGTGCTAGATTCGCGACGCGCTACTGAGGCAGCAAAGGGAGCCAGACGATGACTGTTGTGTTTTCGAAGACCGGTGTCCACGACTACGACTCATGGAGCAAAGCGTTCGAGTCTCATGAGGAGCTGAGGCGGCAAGCGAACATCAGGCTGATCGGCGTGTTTCGCAATGCCGACGACGCGAACGACCTTCTGATCGCTATCGATGTGCCCGACGCGGAGACGTTCGGCGAGCAGCTCAAGACGCCAGAGTTCCAGACGGCGATCCGAGAGTCCGGCATCAGCACAGACGTCGAGTACTGGAAAGGCAGCGAGCTAGCGGTGGTGCCGTTGAGGGGGTAGAGCTGAGTCGGCCGACGGCGCTCGGCTCAGCGCCAGCCCTAACTCGCCTTTTTCCGGCGGATGATCGTCGTGCGGCGAGGAGCGCCGGCGCCACGCCGTGAGCGTCTGCGGCTGGCTGATGCGGCAGGCGCCGCGGAGCGCTGGTTCTGCGACCTGATGCGCTCATTCTCATCGAAGTAGTAGGAAGGCCACTCGACCTCGGCCCGCTGCAGCAGCGCATCCACGATATTCATGCGGCGGGCGATCTGCTCCCGCAGCTCCGCCTGGCGCGCCAGCCTGCCCTCCAGCGCCCGCATCGCCTCATCCAGCCGCCGCCTGTCGACATCGTAGTCCGCATCGAACTGCGACAGCGCCTGCTGCTTCTCCATCGCTTCCTTGCGCAGCGTCGCCTCGCGCGCTGACGTCGCGCTCGGAGCCGCAGACTTCACGATCGCAGTCTGAGCGTCCTCCTCCATCTCATCCCGCAACTCATCGCGCTCAGCCAGCGTCTTCCGCAGGTTGGCGGCGCGGACCTCCAGCTCCTCGATTGTCGAGTGGCCTGCATCGAGCTCCTGACGAAGCTCCGTGATGCCGTCGAGGTAGCCTTCGACCCGGCGGGCGATCAGCGCGATGGACGTGAGGTTGCCGTCCTCATCGACGGCGTCGGTGTAGTCCATCAGCTCTGCTACGCGTGGGTCTTCCATGTGTTTCCTGGAACTCTGTCCGGCTATGCCGGCCTGCTAGGCGGCTGCCTGCTCCTGGTATGCGTACCCGTAGCCGCGGCGCGTGACGATCATGCCCAGTTCGGGCCTGTTCATGGCGGCGCTCAGCTTTCGCCTGAGACGTGAGATGTGCCACTTGACCAGGCTGTCGGTCTCGTAGCCCGTGCCCCAGACCGCCTCGAGCAGCTCGTTCGATGACAGCGGCTTGCCCTCATGCCTGACGAGCTCCGCCAGCAGCTTGAACTCGATCGGCGTCAGCTCGACATTTCGCCCTTCGACGGTCACGGCCTGCCGGGTGAAGTCGACCTGCAGCAGCCCGTCTGAGTAGTGGGTGCTGGAGCCGGTCTCACGGTTGAGCCTGACGCGGCGCAGACTCGCCTTGACCCTTGCCAGGAGTTCGCCTATCCCGGCGCCTTTCACGACGTAGTCGTCGGCGCCGATGGTGAGCGCATGGATCTTCTGAGCCTCGTCTTCGACTGCGCTGAGGATGATGATCGGCGTGTCTGAGACGGCGCGGACCCGTTTGCAGATCTCGGTGCCGCTGAGCTTCGGCAGCATCAGGTCAAGCAGGATCAGGTCGGGCGGGCTCTGGTAGAAGGCGCGCAGGGCATCGCCGCCGTCCGAGATGCCGGTGGCGTTGTAGCCGGCGTCGTTCAGCGCAGTCAGGAGAGCCTGCAGGATGTCGGGCGTGTCTTCTACTACCAGGATGTTCTGCTCAGACAATCTGTCCTGTCCCCGCGAGGTCTGTCTCATTCCCGGATGATCTGGCCCGGATGATCTGGAGAAGCGCCGTCATGGCAGCCGTGCGGACCGCACAGCCGACCGTCACATTCGCAAGCTAACACCCGGTCCGGGTTTTTCCGGTCAGGTGTTCCGTCGTGACCGCTGCGTGTTGTCCCCAAGTCGATAGGTATTGAGCGCTACGCACTGCTCGCCGCGATGTGCTGGTTGAGACCGGCCGCCACCGTACGATCTGAAACTTTCCTTGAGAGATTCTTGAAGATCGTCGTGAAGAATGGTTTGAAGCACGGCCGTGATCAAACGTCATTGCTTTCGAGGGACCTTTCACATGTCAATCAGGTTTATTCCTGCAGCGCTGATCGCCATTTTCGTCGGACTGGTCGCGGTCGGCGGCGCAGCGCTGGCCATCGGCTTCGGCGATAGCGACAAACAGAAGACGGACGACCTGCTGGAGCGTGCGGCGACGGAGCTGGGTGTCGAGTCGCAGACGCTGAAGGACGCGCTTGCGCAGGCCCGCGCCGACCTTATGTCTGAGCGCCAGCAAGAGGTGCTGGCCGAGCTGGTTGAGGAAGAGGTGATTACGCAGCAGCAGGCTGACGAGGCTTCTGCATGGCTGAACAGCAGGCCCGCGGTTGTCGACCGGCTGGCGCAGCCGGGATCGATGCCTGCGATCGCATCTTCCGGCCTGAAGGCGATGCCGATCGACGTGTTCGAGTTCGCAGACATGCCGTACTTCGGCTCGCTCCTTGGCGACGAGGTGACGGAGCGGATGGCGCAGATTCTCGGCGTCGAAGTGGACGCTCTCGAGGGTGCGCTGGAGAACGCGCACGAAGGCCAGCTCAAGGCGATGCAGGCCGAGGCGATCAACAAGATGATCGACCAGCTTGTCGAGGATGGCGAGATAACGCAGGCCGAGGGCGACCAGGTGAAGGCGTGGCTGGACAACATGCCAGCTTGGCTGAACGACC
>JANQEF010000022.1 GCA_028278465.1 Dehalococcoidia bacterium
GAAGATCGAGACCTCCGAGCCCGGCCTCTACGGCGTCGGCTGCGCCACCTTCACCCAGCGGCCAAGCACCGTTGTGGCGGCGGTCGAGGACTACCTGAAGCCGTTCCTGATCGGTCGTGATGTAGCGGACATCGAGGACATCTGGCAGTCGAGCTACGTCTCGTCCTACTGGCGCAACGGACCGGTCCTGAACAACGCGCTGTCTGGCGTTGACCAGGCGTTGTGGGACATCAAGGGCAAGATGGCGAACATGCCTGTCTACGACCTGCTTGGCGGCCGCGCCCGTGAGGCGGCGCCTGTCTATGTGCACGCCTCCGGCAGCAGTCCTGAAGAGGTCGGCGACAAGATGCAGGAGTTCATGGAGCGCGGGCATCATCACATTCGAGTTCAGGTCGAGACGCCGGGGTACGCGACCTACGGCAACAAGGGAGCCGCTGCCGGCACCGCGACAGCGAGCAATCACGATGTGTCGCAGGGGCCGATTCCCGTCACGTCCTGGCTGCGCAACTACGATGACGGCAAGCTATACGCGCATCCCGGCGGCGTGTTCGAGCCGAAGCCCTACATGCGCTCCGCCCTCGGCCTCTTCGAGTACATCCGCGATCGCTTCGGCTTCGGCGTCGAGATCCTGCACGACGTGCACGAGCGTATCCCGCCGATCCTCGGCGTCTGGTTCGCCAAGGAGGTCGAGAAGTACCAGCTCTTCTTCCTTGAAGACCTGTTCTCGCCCGAGGACAACGAGTACTTCCGCATGGTGCGCCAGCAGTGCGCCACGCCGATAGCGATGGGCGAGCTCTACAACTCGCCACACGAGATCATCCCGATGATCCAGGACCGGCTCATCGACTTCCTGCGCATGCACATGTCGCAGATCGGAGGCATCACCCCGGCGAAGAAGTTCTCGGCGATGGGCGAGCTGTTCAGCGTGCGGACGGCATGGCACGGTCCGGGCGACACGTCGCCTGTCGGCCACGCCGCGAACCTGGCGCTGGACGTGAACAACTACAACTTCGGCATCCAGGAGGCGGCGATCTTCGGTGAGCGGACCAAGGAGGTCTTCCCGGGCTGTCCTGAGGTTCGTGATGGCATGATGTGGCCGAACGGCAAGCCGGGACTCGGGATCGACGTTGACGAGGATCTGGCGAAGAAGTTCCCGTTCAAGGACCGTGAGTTCGGCGGCGCGTGGGACACGGTGCGCAGGGCCGACGGTGGCATGGTGAAGCCTTAGCGGCTGAACGCTCTGTGCGTCGGGAACCTCACGATCCACGCCTTGGGCTCGATGAAGTCACCGCCTTTTGAGACCACGGCGTAGAGCCTACCGTCGGCATCGAACGCCATCTCTTCCACCACGCCTTGCGGATCAAGTCCGCCTTTCATGACGGACCTGACTCCGTTTTCGTCGATCCTGAGCAGCTTCGACTCGAAGGTCTCTTTGCCGTCATCGTCCAGTTCAGATATGTGCGCTGAGTAGTAGCCCGCACCATCGGGTCCCGCCACGACGTCGTTGGTCAACATCGAGGTGATGTTGGCGCCGGAATCCAGCGCGTGGAACTGTCCACCCTTCCACAAAGCGGGACGCGACCCGCTGCAGCCCCACTTTGGTGGATAGAACAGGAGAATCTCATCCTGCTCACCGAGCCGAAAACGCGGGGTCAAATCGACGCATTCTGCGGGCGGTAAACCCGTCTTACTCGTGTCCTCGATCCGGATCTCGATCTCACCCGGAAGAACGCGATACAGGGCAGAATTCGCCGAAACGAACCATGAGCCATCAGATGCGATCTCCCAGCCGAAACTGCACTGATACTCCGTGTCCGCAAGAATCTCATCCGCCAGCAGGTCAACCCGATCGTCCTTCAGTTCGTCGAAGGTTTCGCTCTGGCCGTTCCACTCGAAAAATCGCGTGGCAGGCGGACCGCCGGAGTTCTCTCTGCATTCATTGAAGAACACGCGGGAGGAACCTGCCATCCGCATCAGGTATCCGCCATCTTCGCCCGGGACATCCACGTTCACCCGGCTCCAGACGCCGTTTGGACGCCGCATGAACATCTGAACCAGTTCAGAATCGAAGTCGCGAATCACGACGAGCAGGTTGCCCGAACCATCGATCGCCATCGAATATGGCACCGTGAACGGATCGATCTCATCGACGATGTCCGGTCCTATGCTGTCGCCACCAACCTCAATCCGAAGCTTGTTCGGGCTGAAGGCGCAGGCGGCGCCGACGATCAAAAGCAGGAGGCTGACGAGAAGAATCCTCGTTGTTGAGAACCTCTGCAATTGGCCACTCCGATGGACTGGCGGACCGTGCTGAAGAACCGTTGAATGCTATACGACGCTGCAGTTCGGTCGGATCGAACCCCTTCCACGACGCAAAGCGGGTAGCATCTGGCGGACGGTACGCTGAGTTTCGAGGAGCGATCTACGCATGACGACCAACGGCTCGGGAACGACGACAACCCGCCTGACCTCCGATTCGCATGAGGTAGGCGACGCCTTCGAAGCGATCGAGAGCTACTTCGAGCGCGGCTGGACAGACGGGCTGCCGGTGGTTCCTCCAACACCTGACGCCGTTGAGCGTTTCCTGGCCGCTGCAAGCCTGCAGCCCGAAAAGGTGATCGGCGTCGAGCCGACCAAGGGCGCGGTCATCACCGCCGAAAAAGCGGCCATCAACGCCGTCATGGCAGGCTGCAGACCCGATTACATGCCGGTAGTGGCCGCCGCCGTCGAGGCGATCACCGAAGACCGGTTCAACCTGCACGGCATCACAGTCAGCACTATGGGCGCCGGGATCCTGCTGGTCGTCAGCGGCCCGATCGCCGAACAGCTCGGCATCAACAGCGCTGAGTCCGTCTTCGGTCCCGGCAATCGCGCAAACGCGACCATTGGCCGCGCCGTGCGGCTGATCGTCTCGAACGTGCTCAACACCCGCGCCGGCGACCTCGACAAGGCGACGCTCGGCCATCCCGGCAAGTACACGTGGTGCATCTCAGAGAAGGTGAGCAAGCTGCCGTGGGAGCCGCTGCACGTCGCCCGCGGTCTTGCCGCCGATGAAAGCGCGGTCACAACCTTCGCCGGACTCAGCGGCATACAGGTCGGCGAGCACGAGGCCAACACGCCCGAGGGTATTCTCGACGCCTTCGCCGGTCGTCTCTACGCGCTGGGGCAGAACATGCAGGAAGTGCTGGTCGTGATCTGTCCGGAGCACGCCGCGTTCCTTCGGGACGCGAACTGGAGCCGCCAGCAGGTCTGCGAATACCTCTACGAGCGCACGAAAGCGCCGCCGCCGAAGCTGTTCGCGGAGGGCGGCGTCAAAGAGGGCATCGGCGACAAGGCGCCGGAGTCCGCGGGCGCGCTCGCGTCGCCGGACGCGGTCGTGCCGATCGTCGCCGGCGGCGACGGCGGCGGATGGAGCATGGTGATCCCGATGTGGTCCACCGGCGCCAAGACAAAATCGGTGACGAAGCGGATAATGGCCTGACTCCAGCAAGCCCGAAGTTGCCATCCCGAACTCGTCAGGCGGCAACATCCTCTATGAGGAGCCATATATGACAACGATAACCGTCCTCGACCCAACCTCATCGCCATCCATCGCAACGGCCGGAATGGCAGAGCGCCCCGATACCCTCACTGGGAAGCGCATCGGCCTGCTGTACAACGACAAGCTCAACGCCGGCGAGTTGCTCGACGCCATCTACGAAGTGCTGGCCGACCGGTTCGACATGGCTCCGTCTCACCGAGTCAGCAAAGGAAACGCGTCACGACCCGCCGACTCTGAACTGCTCAAGGCGTTCGCGTCGGAAGTCGATATTGCGCTGTTAGCGAACGGCGACTGAGGGAGCTGCTCGTCGTGCAGTCTGCACGACTCGATGCAACTCGAGGCGATGGGAGTGCCGGCGATCGCGATCTGCACTGAGCCGTTCGTGTCCGGTGCGCAGGCGATGGCGAACCTCGGCGGCATGCCTGACTACCCGTTCGCAGTGGTGGAGCACCCGATCGGCAGCCTGACGCCGGAGCAGATCCATGAGCGTGCGGTAGAGGCCGCTCCGCAGGTGATCAGCTCGCTGCTGGCAAGGCCTGAGTAGACGACGCTGCGGCGTCTACGCGCATCAGCCTTCTACGCGGAGAGGCGATTCGCCGAGTACAGCAGGGCTGGCTTCTACGGGTACTCAAACGTGAACTCAACCGGATAGTTGAAGTCCGAGTAGTAGGCCAGGGGCATGAACTCCTCGATGTCTACGCGTAGTGACCGGGGAAGCCAGGTCGTGGCGTCCAGCGTGATTCTCACAACCTCCTCGTGATCGTAGTAGCCGACAGGACGTCTGGCCTCTATCAATATGGCCTCGTCGTCTGCGCCGGACACGATCTCCACGGAATCGAAGTCGGCCCCTTGGAAACCGGCGCCCGGCACGAACCCGCTCTCGGTGTCAGCTTCGCCGATCGTCCTGCGCCACTCCGGCAACTGCATCGCCAGAATCCACTCGACGGTCGAAACACCAGGCTCAACACTGGTGGCCGGGTCAGCCACTTTCCATTCAGATCCGCCGACGAGATCGAAGTTACCCACACTGATCGCAGCTCGATACTCGACTGTGTTGTTCGCGATACGCCACAGTTGAACGTCACCGTGGTAGACGGTTGAGCGGTTGCTCGAGGGCACGGGCGTCGACGTGCGATCGTCGATCCTGACTGCAGCCTCACCGTTCAGGTCGTAGCTGCCGCTGGTGACCCTGTAGATCGGCATTGAGTACGACTCCCCGATCAGGCGGCCGTCCTTTCGAGCGTAGAAGTTGCATATCGTCTTGGTCCCCGCACGATCAACGTCGATGCTGGTCGTCCGGCAGTCACGTTCCTCGGCAACCTCGTAGACCGGCAGGTCACGTCCATCGTAGTAGTCGAGGACTGAGGAGTTGAACACCATCGATTTTTCGATGCGCCGGCTTGTCTGCAACGAAGACACTGTGAACTCGGTCGTCGCCAGGTTCTTCACGACGCTGTCCAGCAGCTTTTGTCCTTCTGTCAGCTGGTCCGTTGAGTTTTGCCGGCCGGCCAGCTGCTCCGGCGTCAACTCTAGCTCCAGGAAGATTCGGTCATGCGACACGGGATTCGCGTCTGCCAGGTGTGTGATCAGCGATTCGCCGAGCGAAATTACCGGATACGACTCGTCTCCCACGACCGCCGCGACCGCAACATCGCTTTCGGAGCTTTGGAGCGCAGCGCGGACGCCGAGACCCAGGCCGATGACTGCAACGGCCAGGAGTGCGACATAGGCAGTGAGTCGTCCGTCTGCCGGCCAGCGAAGCATCTTGTTGGTCCGCGTAGGTGCCGCAATCCGTTCATGAATGGCGTTCCATGTGTGCGGGCTCGCCGAAGCCCCCGCGACCGCTTCCCGCATGAGGGCCGTGATCTCCTGTTCACTGTGCTGCGACGGCGTATGCATGGCGCTACCTTTCGGTCTGCGGCGCGACGATCTCGCTGCCACTCGTCAATTGCTCCCTGAGTTTCTTCAGCGAGCGGTGGAGTCGGGACTTGATAGTCCCCTCCGAAGTGGAGAGCATCCGGGCGATCTCTGGAACCGAGAGGCCGGAGTAGTACCTGAGAACTACAGCGCTGCGGTGCTCGTGGCTCAATCTGTGCAGTGCTGTCATGAGCCTGGAGACTTCGATCGAATCCAACGGCTCATCGACGATGACCGGCTCCTCGACCCCGGTTTCCAGCGGCACGAACGGCACCTTCGATGCCCGCCGTATCAACCTCCGGCGCCACGACCTCACGTTGTTGAGCAAGATCGTCAGCAGCCATGACTTCAGGTCGGTCCCGGGCGTGTACGAGTCGATGTTCTTCCAGGCTGCAACGAACGCCTCCTGTAGCGCGTCCTCCGCATCGCTTCTGCTGCGGGTCATCAGGAGCGCGGTCCTGAACAGGACGTCGCTGTAGCGTTCGTAGACGACACGGAACGCCTCGCTATCGCCCGCACGGCAACGTTCCAGCACGGTCGCCTCCCAGGCGCGTCCGTCCCGGCATTCATCGCTGTGCCGCCCGTGGCCAACCGGTTCCATGACAGTTAGAAGGTCATGACGGACCAAATCGTTCCATAGAGCTGGTGACCGCTATCTTCGCGAAGTGCCGCGGCCCTGGTCGAAGTGCGTCTTGAGGCCGGGGTTCTCCACTATGAAGTCTTTCGTGTCCATCACGATGTTCTCCTGGAGCTGGATGGACAGGCCGCCGTCTATCGGCAGGACGACGCCGGTGATGAACGACGCCTCGTCAGAGCACAGGAACGCGATCCCTGCGGCGATGTCGTCCGGCACACCGGTCCTGCGCACCGGGTACTGCAGCTCGAACAGCTTGAAGCCGGGCTCGTTGCCGACCTCCCCCCACATCGCCTCGCCACGCTCGGTAACGATGTGGCCCGGCGCGATTGCGTTGACCGTAATGCCGAGTGGTCCGAAGTCGACCGCCATCTGCCGAGTCAGGCCGATCACCGCCGCCTTGCCAGCTTCGTAGATGAGGGAGCGAGGCGCCTGCAACAGGCCGTGCACGGACGACAGGTTCACGATGCGGCCGACGTTCATCTTCGGAGCGTCGCCGTGCCGCAGACCGGCGCCGGTCCACGACCCCGTGTTGAAACCGGGCGCGGAGCCCGACTCTTCCATCGCGGGCACGCCGTACTTTGCCCCGAGGTAGAGCGCGGTCACGAGCAGGTCCATGCCTGATCGCCACGACTCTGGCTTGACCTCGACGGCGCTGCCGGCACGGTCATTGCCGCCGCCGTATGCGTTCTGCACCATGATGTCGAGCCGCCCGAACTCGTGCACGGCCCGCTCGACCATCTCCTTCGCAACCTGTTCTTGCGAGACGTCGCCGGTCATGGCTACGGCTGTTCCACCGGCGTCGGTGATGCGTTGCGCGTTCGCTTCGGCGGCATCTTCTTCGACGTCGACGATCAGCACCTTTGCGCCTTCGGTCGCCAGCTTGCGCGCGGTGGCTCCGCCGATGCCGAGCGCCCCGCCGGTGACTATGGCGCCGCGGCCTGTGAGTCTCTTGTCTGTCATGTGTGGCGTAAAGCTCCGTGGTGTGGTGATGCGTCCGGCTGGTTGGTGGCCGTGGCGGTCGCAGGATAGCTCAGGTGGTCTGTAGTCGGACGCTGCGTTTGGAGCGGTTTCAGCGACGGCGCTGAGGTTGGCCCGGCACTGAGGCTGGTGAGGAAATAACCTGTGGAGGCCTGTGATGTGCAAGGCACGCTGGTGGCGCTTCGGATGAAGCACTCTCTGTATGGCCGCTGGCTCAGGTTCCGAGGTCAACTATCGAACTGCAAATCAGAAAACTGGAAGGTCGTGCCGGACTGCTCGCCCTGCTTACGCTGGCGTTCGTCCTGCGCCTGATCGTGATGCTGGTCTCGGGGGCGGGGGAGTCGGACGCCGGCCTGCTGAACCTGGGTGGGGGAGATGGCGGCGGTTACTACGCGCTGGCGCGGTCGATACAGGACGGCAACGGCTTGTCCGACCCGTTGTTCATGCTGCGTCCGCCCGGGTTGCCGCTGATCGAAGCCGCGCTGTTCGGGGTGACAACGGTCGAAAGCCCCTGGCTGGTCATGTCTGTCAACCTCGTCGCCTCCACCGCAACGGTGATGGTGACCGTGCTGCTCGCCGAATCGCTCGGGCTGCGAAGGCGGTACGCGCTTGTTGCGGGCTTGATCGTAACGATCGATCCTGCAAGCGTCTATTACGGTATTACACCGTTGACTGAACCGGTGTTCACTCTGTTGCTAACAACTTTGGCATTTGTGATAGTCAAGTATTCTGAGCAAGAAAGTGGAAAAACACGAAGTGTCATCGCCATCAGCTCGGCGATTGGCCTACTGCTAGCCGGCACGATGCTCTTGAAGCCGGTTGCGCTGGCATTCGTGGTGCTGGTGGTAGTCGCGATGGTGGCGCGACATGGGCGCCGGGCTTACGTCTATTCACCCGTGCTGCTGATACCGGTCGTCGTCTGGGTCGCCTGGTCTGCCAGCAACCAGAGCCAGTTCGACAACTTCTCCTACAGCAACTCGCTGTCATACAACCTGCTGCTGATAAAGACTCCGACGATCATTCACGCAGCCGACGGTGAAGACGAGGAGCAGATCCGCAGGGAACTGATCTATGAGCTGGGCGAACGCCGTGGTGTCGAGTACGGCCCGGATGTTGTCCACTACGACTTCACCACCGAGGCTGATAGCGCCACGCTGTCTGAGATGAACGCGCTGGCGCTGGACAAGTGGTTGGATTACCCGTCAGCCCACTTCCGAGCCACGGCCACGGCGACGTACAGCGTGCTGGTCAACTTCAGGGGTGACAGGTTTTTGAGCATCTTGATGTCACCGCTGAGAATGTTGCTCTATGCCCTGGCTGCCGCTGGAGTGTTCATTATGTGGCGAAATAGTCGGCGCATTGCCGCTACGCTAACGGCCGCAATTATTACCTATTTCATCCTTGCAAATATATTCTTCCTGGGAGTGGGCGACCTTCGCCTTGCCGCTCCCGTTTACCCGCTCCTCGCGGTCCTGGCGATGGTCGCCCTGCAGAACTACCTCACAACCCGCCGCTCAGGCCAGCCGCGCAGCCCGGACTCCACGGACTGATCGCTAACGCCTCGTTGAAGTCCAACATCGCCCTCGGCCGCGTGGCATCACGCCCGGCGCGGGTGTACTCTCCGCCCGTCACTCACCTCCATCCCCGGAACTCACACGCCATGCACTTCGACATCCTCATCTCCGGCGGCACAGTCATCGACGGCACCGGCTCACCGGGCGTCCGTGCCGACATCGGCATCGACGGCAAGAAGATCACCGAGATCGGCAACCTCGAAAGCGCCACCGCTACCCGGGTCATCGACGCCACCGGTCTCACCGTCACACCCGGCTTCATCGACGTCCACGCTCACTCTGACGGCGCTCTCCTGGCGGACGGCCAGCACGCCAACGGCATCCGTCAGGGGATCACTACCGAGATCATCGCTCCCGACGGCCTCACTCTGGCGCCGCTCTCCGCCGAGAACTACCCGATGTACCGCTGGTATCTCTCCGGCATCCTCGGACTGCCGCCGGAAGACCTCGACATGTCGAGCATCGAGGCGGCGCGGGCCAACTATCACCACAAGACCAGCTGCAACGTGGCGACATTCGCCGGCCACGGTCCAGTGCGCCTGGAAGCGGTCGGCTTCGAAGACGTGCCGCTCACCGGCGCTGCGCTCGACCGGGCGAAAGGCATTCTGCAAGAGGCACTCGAGCAGGGCGCCTGCGGCTTCGCGACCGGCCTCTCCTACTACCCGCAGTCTTACTCCACGACTGAAGAACTGGTTGAGCTGTGCAAAGTGGTCGCACGTTTCGACCTGCCGCTCTCGATCCACCTGCGAAACCACAATGTCGAGCGCGCCCCGACTGGCG
>JANQEF010000024.1 GCA_028278465.1 Dehalococcoidia bacterium
AGCCAGTCGGCTGCGCTGATGTCTCCGAACATGACAGCGGATTATCGCAGGTGCGGAGGCAGGCGACTGTGATCCTGAGCGCCAGTTTGTCATCTCGAACGAAGTGAGAGACCTGACCAATCGACGTCCAAACGCCGTAGAGAATCCGGATCAAGTTCCGGATGACCGATCCTCTCTCCCAGATCGGGTTTGGTCTGGCAGAGGTGCCGCTCGCTGAGCCGGGTCACGGCGGTAGTCGAGACGGCTACCTTCTCAGCTGGAGAAAGTGCAGGATGAAGAAAAAGTGGTCTGACATCGTTAGGTCAGATCCCTCCGCTTCGGTCGGCATGACAACGTCGCAACTTCTCCCTCACCTCAATCTTCTTCCGCTGATCTTCTTCCGCTGGTAGAAGGAAAGCTAGCTCAGGGTGGCGGGTCTCTCCCCTCCCATCTTGGGAGGGGATTGAGGGGAGGGCTATTCGCCTTGTTGAGGACGAGTAGGGGTCACCACCGACCCTCCCTCTAACTCCCTCCCAAGCTGGGAGGGAGGACCTATCGCCCTAACTCCCGATCACCGCCTCGATCTGCTCTTCTAGGTTTGACTCGTTGATCAGGCCAACCCACTCGCGGTTGATGCTGTGGTCGCGGTTCAGGAAGATCGTCGTTGGGTACGAAAGCACCTCGTACTGGAACTGCACCAGCGTCGAGCCCGCAGCCGGCACGTCTGCGAAGTTCGGATATGTGATCCCGAGACCATCCAGGAACTCGATCCCTTCCTGCTCCGTGTCGACGCTCACCTGCTGCACGCCCAGGAAGTCAACCTCGTCGCCGTACTTCTCGTAAGCTGCCTGCAGGTCCGGGAGCTCGGCCCGGCACGGCGGACAGGACGGGAACCAGAAGTTGATGAGCACCGGCCTGCCGACGTTCTCTTCGAGGTTGTAGGTGCCGTGGTGGAACGTCTCGACATTGATATTCGGCGCTGCGCTGGCGACCTGGCCGCTGGGCCGTTCATGCAGCGGGATGCCTCCCGGCCTTACGTTTGCCGACCCACACGCCAACGCTGCAACCGCCACCACCAGCGCTCCTGCCATGACTCGCTGTCGCGTCGAACCGAAGAATCTGCCGGAGGGAAGGATTCGCCGGATGAGATGAGAGATCATTGCTGCCGTCCCGAGTTCAGATGATTTGCGCGGGCCAGTTGCTGCCCGTCGTGTATACGTTTGGATGTACTTGCGGACTTCGAGTTGCGGCCGAAAACTTAAAGATTTTCTTACATTCCGGCCCGTGTCCGACCGAGCAGCAGCCAATCGCAACCACACGCGCTATCCGACCGCATCCTTCCGCATCTGCGCCACCTGGTCCGATATCGCCGCAACCAGCCCGCTCACCGGCACGCGCACCTGCTCCATCGAGTCCCGGTTCCTGATCGTCACGGCGTCATCACTCTCCACCGTCTCGAAATCGACCGTCACGCAGAGCGGCGTGCCGATCTCGTCCTGCCGCCTGTACCTGCGGCCGATGCTCTGCGCATCGTCGTACTGCGTGTTGAAGAGCGGGCGCACGATGTCGTAGACCTCACGGGCCTTCGGTACGAGCTTCTCGTTGCGTGACAGAGGTAGCACGGCGACCTGGAACGGCGCCACGTCCGGGTGGAAGCGCAGCACAACGCGTTGCTCCTTGCCCTCGCCTTCCTCGTCGTAAGCGTCCGCCAGGAACGCCAGCGAACTGCGGTCGGCGCCCATCGCGGGCTCCACCACGTACGGAACGTAGTGCTCGTTCTTCTCCTGGTCGAAGTACTCGAGCTTCTTGCCGGACTTGGCGGCGTGGGCGTTCAGGTCATGGTCGGTGCGGTTCGAGATCGTCTCCAGCTCGTCCCAGCCCCAGGGGAACATGAACTCGACATCGGTGCTCGCCTTTGCGTAGTGCGGACGCTCGTCGTTACCGAGCGACCGCTCGCGCACCTTGTCTGCGCGCAGGCCGAGACCCTTGTACCAGTTCAGCGAGAAGTCGATCCAGAACCGGAACCAGTCATCGTCCGTGCCCGGCTCGCAGAAGAACTCCATCTCCATCTGCTCGAACTCTCGGGTGCGGAAGAAGAAGTTGCCGGGCGTGATCTCGTTGCGGAACGACTTGCCCTGCTGGGCGATGCCGAACGGGATCTTCTTGCGAGTCGTCGTCTGGACGTTATCGAAGTTCACGAACATCGCCTGCGCCGTCTCGGGCCGCAGGTAAACGACGTTCTCCTCGGTCTGGACCGCGCCGGCATGCGTCTCGAACATCAGGTTGAACTGGCGGGCCGGACCGAAAGCCTTCTCGCCGCAGTTCGGGCACGAATCGTCTTCGAGCTTGTCCTCGCGGTAGCGGTGATTGCAGTTGCCGCACTCCACCAGCGGGTCGGTGAAGCTCTCGACGTGGCCGCTGGCGACCCACACGTCCGGGTGCATCAGGATCGCGCCGTCGATGCCGACGATGTCGTCGCGGTCGCGCACCATCGCCTTCCACCACAGGTCCTTCACATTGCGCTTGAGCTCGACGCCGACCGGACCGTAGTCCCAAACGCTTCCCAGTCCGCCGTAGATCTCGCTGCTCTGGAAGATGAAGCCGCGCCGCTTGGACAGCGACACGAGCGTTTCGAGATCGACGTTATTCAGCGTTCTGGCGGCCACGGGTGAAAGTCTCCGGGTTGCGCCGACGTTCGGCGCAGGTCATGAGTGCGGGCAAAAAAGAGCGCCCGCCAGGTTGATTCGGTGCGGACGCGATGTCGCCTACAAGTCTACAACCGCGAAGCTGCAGCCGTCCCGCTTGCGGCTGAGGCGCTTCTGACGGTAGACACTCGGACTGAGTCCGGCTTCGCGCTTGAAGGCGCGGCCGAACGCGGCAACATCGGTGTAGCCGACCCTGCTCATGATCTCGGCGACAGGTATCCCGGTCGATTCGAGGAGCCGCCTCGCCTCACTCATGCGCGCCTTTCTCAGGTACGCGCCGGGCGATTCGCCTAGCGTCTGCTGGAAACGCCGGGCCAGCGTGCGAGAGCTCATGCCAACCCGGCTCGCGAGGTCATCGACGCTCAGTTCACCGGTCAGGTTCGACTCTATGAGCGTCTGGACATGGTGTACGTCAGGGTCGTCATGAGTTCGAGGGCTGCTCAAGCCAGCGTACGGGAGCTGGCTCGTCCGGTCACCATCTATTAGCATCAGCCTGGCGGCGGTCTGGGCCCGTTCGCGGCTGCCGAACCGCTCGGTGAGATAGATCACAAGGTTGAGGAACGTCGTGGCGCCGCCAGAGGTGATCACGTCTCCCGAATCGATGATCATCTCTTCGTGCGCCAGTGAAATCTCCGGATACCTCTGCCTGAACAGGTCCGCCGCTACCCAGTGGGTCGTGACGGTACGGCCGTTGAGGATTCCAGCCTCAGCTGCGAGGAACGCACCAGTGCAGGATGTGGCGACGCAGGCCCCGTCCTTTGCCCATTTTCGGATCCACGGCACGAACACTGAGTTTCGTCTGATTCCGTTCAAGACGTCGTCTTCAAGGCCGGGAATGATCACAATGTCGGGCGTGCCTGCCCTCGAAGCGGGCGTGTGCGCCGAGATGATCAGTCCGTCCTGGCAGCGCACCGGCTCGTGGTCAGGCCCGACGAAGAACGGCTCGAAGACGGGTTCTGCTTTCCGGTCGACGGCGAACCGCCAAGCGGTGTCGGCCTTTCGCAGCGCGTCAAAGACGCCGGCGACGTTGATGGAGGCGCAGCCCGCGAGGGCGAGCACGGCTGTAAAGGCCACGTTTCGGTTCTTCCCACTGGTCGATCGAGAGATATAAGCGAATGTCCGATACAGCATACTCCATGTCAGATACGACAGCCTGATGACGGCTCAGAGCAGCCAACATCTGTCCAGCCCCACGCGCACTCACAAGCAGACAGGAGAAGACCAGGAAAATGCCGCCCCAGCACCTGTACGAAGACATGTA
This sequence comes from Dehalococcoidia bacterium, assembly GCA_028278465.1. Taxonomy (GTDB): domain Bacteria; phylum Chloroflexota; class Dehalococcoidia; order Lucifugimonadales; family Lucifugimonadaceae; genus JAJCYX01. Next base: position 3,946 of record JANQEF010000024.1, read on the forward strand.
TGGAGAGGTGATCGATCGAATAGACCAGGGTTTTTTGGAGATCCGCTGGTTCGATTCGACGAGCGAGATGACCAGAGACGAGTTCAAGAGCTGGTTGCTGAAGTTCTCCGACATCGTCGACCGCAGCAACTCGAAGCGGGTGCTGGTCGATGGCAACTCGTTCCTGATGCGGGAGATGGGCGAAACGATGGGCTGGCGGGACGAGGTGATCATCCCTCGCTACAACGCCGCCGGGATAACGAAGTTCTCGTTCCACCTTCCCGCCGGTTCGCCGCCCATAGGTGGCACGCCAGCGCCCGAGGGTCCGGCTGACTTCCCGACCGGTTAT
>JANQEF010000050.1 GCA_028278465.1 Dehalococcoidia bacterium
CCCTGCGCATCATGATCAACAGCAACGAGGTCGACCTCACGACGCAGCAGTACGGCGTCGAGGCGGTTGAAAAGGGTCAGCGCTATATCGAGATAGCGAAGCAGGCCGGGAACAGGCTGGCCGAGGCCGAGGCGCAGATCCAGACAACGTGGAACGCCATGTACGTCGGCGACCCTGATGCGGCGCGGGCGCATGCGCAGAGGCACAGCGTCCTGGCTGAGGAGCTGCGGCTGAGATCGCTCCGGCGTGTCGGTCTTGGGGTTTCATCCTCCATCGCGCAGTCTCTCGGCAACTTTGCCGAAGCGAAGCGGCTGGCAGAAGAAGGGATCGAGATCGAGGGCGACTTCCAGCTCGTCGGCCGGTTGGCGAACGTCGAGCTAGAACTGGGCAACTTCGAGGCCGCCGAGCCGTGGCTCGAAAGGCTGGAAACTGCGTTCCACGAGATGCCCGGGGCGCAGGAGGCTGGCGCTGTCGCAGGCCAGAGCGTGGCGGTGCTTGCACGGACCTGTGCCAGGGCGCTCAGGTGCGGGCTGACTCCGGAGTTCACTGACGAGGCGCGCAGGATCATGGATGAGCGCACCTGGAATGGGCTGACGATCCCCGAAAACCCGAACCTGCAGGTGGCGCACATCGTCTTCAAGGTGCATTTCGATGACAAGGAAGGCCTGCGGGAGATCGTCGATGCGCTCACTCCACACAGGAACATCTTCATCGCGCCGTTCGCGCATGTCGGCCACCTGATGGGCCTGGCGTGCTCTCACCTGGCCGACTACGCGGCGGCAGAGTCGCTGTTCGACGAGGCGGTTGAGGACTGCACGAAGGCGGGTTACCGGCCTGAGCTGGCGTGGACGCTTGCCGACTACGCAGAGATGCGGCTGGAGCGCGGTGAGGGCGACGACCGGGAGCGGGCGTGGGAGCTGCAGTCGCAGGCGCTGGAGATAGCGTCCGAGTTGGGGATGCAGCCGCTGGTGAAGAGGATCGTGGCAACGCGTGAGCACCGCGGCGCTTAGTGTCGACGGTTCGTCCTTAAGCGATTCGCCGAACCCAAGACGAACTCACACATGAACTCGCTGTTCCCGAGAACGAGCCATCCTCTGACCGATCCATCCTGAGGCTCGGACAGCCCTGCCCGGCTAATCCGGGAAGTCGACGCGGTCCATGATCCAGCTTGTGGTGGTCTCGTAGTATCCGGGGCGGATGAAGCTCGGGTACGGCGTCTGTGGCAGCAGCGGATACTCATCGAAAAACCCGGTCCGGGCGGGCAGGTAGATGTCGTTTGCCTTTTCGATTATCACTATCTGCGCGTCCGGGTTCCCAGAGCGGTCCATTGCAGCCTGCAAGTCGTCAGCGTAGTAGGCAGGGCTGACCACGAGGTTCAATCCTGCATAGAACACGATGTAAGGTGTGTCATCAATCGCCTCAACGGTTGACGTCGTATCGAACTCGAGCACGCTGCGCCACCACCGGCTTTGCATGCGCCGCAGCGAGAGGAATGGCTGCTGGGTGATCAGGTTCTGCCCGAAGTCGTCATTGACCTGTGCCGTACGGATGATCTCTTCGAACTCCGCCCAGTCTCCGTCACCGAGCGACGTCTCAATGGCCAGGTTGTAGTGTTCGGCGACGGCCCGTATCTCCTCTTCGGTAGCAACTGTGAACCGAAGGTTGAGGAGCTGGGGACTGGATGACCTGATCAACGAGTTGCCGGCGCCCAGGCTGCTGAACTTGGCGAACTTGATGTCGTCACGTTCCGCCACCACCGGGCTCGCGTACCAGATTGGCGCCCCAGCGGCCCACAGACCTACCTGTTCGGCGTCGATCGCCGGATGGGCCTGGACGGCATCGACTATTGCGTGGAGATCGTTCGCCAGGTCGGTGTAAGTGAAATCGAACAATCTTCCTGTTGACTCACCAATCCCTCGCATGTCGTACCTGTACACCGCCAGACCGTGGCGCGCCAGGTTGTCTGCGAGCGTCGGGCCATGGCTGATCCCGTATATGACGTCGTCTCGGCCCCCGTCACCGTTGATGTTTCGAACGATCACCACTGCCGGGTGGGGTCCTTCACCGTCCGGGATCGTCAGCGTACCGCCGATGACCCCGATATCGGACTGGACGTTCAACTCTTCATGCGTGTACGGCCCGATCGTCTGCGTCCAAAACGAGCCCTCTTCGCCCAGGTCGATCTGTGAAAAGCTTCGGTGTTCGGAGTGAGCCAACCATATCCTCTCGCCGTCGAACTCGGCGTCGTCCGCGGCATGCGCCACTCGATAGCTGTCGAGAAGCTCTCCGTCCAGGTTGTACTTGAGAATGGTGTTCTGGTTGTGGTCGGTTGCAGAACAGCAAGGATCGATGACCCACATCAGCTCCCCGTCGAACAGGAGAACGCTCGCGACAGTCTGTGAGGCCAGGTCGACCGTGAAGATGATCTCGCCGGACGGGCTGATCTTGTGCACCTGCCCGTTGGCACTAACACCGACCCAGGCGTTCTCGCCGTCGAACTCCAGCACATCGGGCTGCTCGCGGACATACACGGTGTGAAGCAGGTCCCCTTCTAGCGAGTAGATCCCCACGGACCACTCGTCTGGCAACCCGACCCACAGCAACCCGCCTTCGGTCTCGACCCAGTTCGCCCTTGACGGCGTTTCGATCTGCAGCACTATCTCGCCATCGGTTGTGAGCTTGCGGATGCTGGGGGCGTCGCTGCGACTCGCCCACAGGAACTCGCCGTCAAAGGCGAGGTCGCCGGGAGACGTGATGGTGAGCGCATCGAGGCGGTTGCCATCGAGGTCGAACTTGCGGATCTGGCCTTCGCCGGCGTCAGCAATCCACAGGAACTCGCCGTCGAAGACTCTGTCGCTCACGCTGCTCCGAGCGGCCTGGAAGTCTGTGATCACATTGCCATCCGAGTCGAACTTGGCCAAGAACTGACCGAACCCATCCGACTGGGCGAACTTGTGGTCCCCAGCGAAAAAGAGGTCGATCGGCCTGAACGACGTTGGGATCGTGGGCCGTTGCGGCGGCAACTCGTAGCCCGGAGACGGCCGCCAGATACGCTGCGGGAGCGGATCGATCGACTCCGGCGGCACAAACTCACACTCTGGCCGCGGGTCAGGGTCGCTCACCGACAGGCCCTCGACCTCCGTTGGATCGACGATCTGCCAGTTAAATGAGTCCTGTCCCTCTGTGTCTTCGCTCAGCAGTCGTCGTCTTAGAGGCAGCACCAGCTCGTAGGTTCCGTCTTCGAACGACAGCGTCAGGTCGACGTCAGACCAGCGCTCCTCATCACTCACCCATTTCTCCGGGTCCGCAACCTCCACCGACCAGTCGAACACTCTGCCGAAGAGCACGGGCCTGAGCTCGTCGTCGACCCAGACGCCGGTTCCGTCCGTTCCGAGATCGAACGACGGTCGCAAGCTGTTCGAGTCGACTATCGAGGTGCCGGCCAGGAACTGCGTCCAGTCCCGTACGAGCTGAGCATCGTCGACCGGCGGGGCGATGGGCTCGAGATGTGCCGGGAAGGCGCGCTCAGGGCCGACGCAGAGCAGCGACCGCGCTTCGGGTGCGATCTGCTGGAACGGCACCCTCGTGGCGGGAGGAGCCAGCGTGCCGACAGCCGTGGCGTCGATCGCCGGTGTAGGCGTTGGATCGGACTCGCCGTCGTTGCCGGAACATGCGATGACCGCGGCCACGGCCGCCAGGGCGACCGCGAGCAGCCAGGTGTGTGACCGGTCAGAGCTTTTTCGAGACAGCACGGCGGCTCCGGTCGTCGTGGATGTCGGTATCTTCGGCGTCACAGGCAAGATACTGCCGGTTGCCGAAAGTCGCCACATCACAGATTCCTGTTATTCCCGAGTGACCGACTTGTCGCTGGCCAGCACCTGGACGTAACACCGCATGGCGGATTCCTGTTACTACGTGCGCATACGCGACGCCGCGAATCCCAGCATCGGGTGATGCGGCATCGTCAATCGGCAGATAAAACGGTGCCAGAACGATGTTTCCAGTACCGAAAGCCACACCATCGCGTCCCAACAGCCACCTCCAAAGCGGGGACGCGTCACCGCCCGGGCCGCCAAGCCATGCACTGGCGGCCCGGGCAAACAGTGCGTCCGGCGATGAGCCGCCGAGTGTCGGGAGCGCATTCGCTGGCGCAGCGCGGGGCTCGGGCAAGTCGACGGAATCCCGCTCCAACCGAGACATTCTCGTTCGTGCTCACTACGAGATCTTCGAGAAGGGAAACCTCGACTTCGTGGACGAGGTGTTCGCAGAGAGCTACGTGGTCCACGGTGTGACCGGCGACCGGGTCGGCAGGGAGCAGGTCAAGGAGACGGCAGCCTCGATAAAAGAGTCGTTCCCTGACCTGCGAGTGGAGCTCAAGAGCGTGGTCGCCGAGGGCGACCTGGTGGCGTGGCAGAGAGACTCGCACGGCACTCACACGAAGCAGCACGCCGGAGTGGCGCCGAGCGGCCAGTTCGTGTCATGGCAGACGTTCGTGATCTCACGGTTCGAGAACGGCAGGATCGTCGAGGAGTCGGGCGCCACCAACGTTGCCAGCGCCCTCATGGCAGCGCACCACCGCGGTTCACAGAGCTAGACGCCCGAGCCCAGCGCCCGGTCGAGGTCGAACGCAGCGCTGATCAGCGAAACGTGGGTGAAGGCCTGCGGGAAGTTGCCAAGCGCCTCGCCCACCGGCCCGACCTCTTCGGCGTACAGCCCCAGGTGGTTTGCATAGCCCAGCATCCGCTCGAAGATCAGCCGCGCCTTGTCCAGTCTCGCCGGCTCAAAGCGGCCGGCGCGTGTCAGCGACTCCACGAGCCAGAAGGTGCACATGCTGAATGCGCCTTCCTCGCCGTCCAGCCCGTCGTCCGTGTGCTCGAGGTTGTAGCGGTAGACGAGGCTGTTTGAGAGCAGGCCACCGGCGTGCGGAGGGCGCATCGCGGCGTCAAGCGTGCTCAGCATGCGCGGGTCGGTTGGTGAGATGAAGAACAGGAACGGCATCGCCAGGATCGATGCGTCCAGCGTGGAAGAGCCGTACGACTGGACAAACGAACCGATCTCGGGGTTCCAGCCTTCCCTCATGATCTCCTGGTATATCTCGTTCTGGGTCTCTTCCCAGGACTCGCGGTTCATCGGGAAGCCACGGTCCGTGCCAAGCCGGATCGCCCTGTTCACGGCCACCCAGCACATCACCTTCGAGTAGACGAAGTGCTGGCGCCCGCTGCGTACCTCCCAGATGCCGTCGTCCATCTCGCGCCAGTTGTCGCAGACCCAGTCGACCATCTCGGCCAGGTGCACCCAGAAGTCATAGGAGATCGGGCTGACGTCACGGTTGTAGATGTAGACCGAGTCCATCAGCTCGCCGTAGATGTCGAGCTGGAGCTGGTGGGTTGCGTCGTTGCCGACACGCACCGGTTTCGAGTCCCTGTATCCGTCCAGGTGATCGAGTTCGAACTCCGTATCGACCCGACCGCCGCTGAGTGTGTACATCAGGGACAGGTCGCCCGGCGAATTCGCCTCTTCGCACCGCTTCTGGATCCACTGCATGAACCGGCTGGCTTCTTCGTTGAACCCGAGACGCAGGAAGGCGTAGATGGTGAAAGAGGCGTCCCTGATCCACGAGTAGCGATAGTCCCAGTTCCGTTCGCCGCCTATGAACTCGGGAAGGCTGGTCGTTGGCGCAGCGACGATGGCGCCTGTGGGCGCATGTGTCAGCAGCTTGAGTGTGAGCGCCGAGCGGTGGACCATCTCCCGCCAGCGGCCTGTGTAGGACGACTGCGACAGCCAGTTCCGCCAGTAGTCGATCGTCTCCTTCATCAGCGAGTCGTCGATCAGGTAGAACAGCGACTCGACACTGTCCGTTGGCGGGTTGAGATCGCCCATGACGAATATCTGCCGCTCGCCCTCACGGCACTCGAACTCCGCCGTCGCCCTGCCGTCGTTGATGCTAGTGGGGATGTCTGACACGATGCCGATCGCCTGGGCGTCTGATGTGAAGACGATCGATTCTCGAACGCTGCTCGAGATCGGGTCGAACTTCCGTGTCACCTGCGCCTCGGGCTTCTGCCTGGCGTAGTCGAATTCGGGCGCGCACTCCATGCGGAGCTTGAGCGAGCCGCGGATGCCGGTCACGCGCCGCACCACCGCTGTGCGCGTCCGGCCTCTCGCCGGGTCGTAGACCGGCATGAAGTCGACCAGCTCCGCCACGCCGTCATTCGACACGAAGCGGGTCACAAGCACGTTGGTCTCCGGCAGGTAGTACTGCTTCGAGATAACGTCGTCCTCTACCGGCGTGACGGAGAAGTGGCCGCCGCGCTCGGAGTCGAGGATCGACGCGAAGACGCTGGGAGAGTCGAAGTCCGGCGCGCAGAGCCAGTCGATGCGCCCTCGCAGGTCGACCAACGCGGCGGTCCGAAGGTTGCCGATCACGCCGTGGCTTTCTATCGACTGATAGTCAGAGCTCAAGTTCTTCTCCTGCGTTCGAGATGCGATGACCCGTTGCGATAGCAGGCTAGTCGGGCGGCGGAAGCACCAGCACCGGCACGGCGGCGGACCGCAGCACCTGGTCGGTCACGCTGCCAAGCACCGCGCGCTTGAACCCTGAGCGGCCGTGAGTTGTCATGACGATCAGGCTGCTGCTGTTCGACTTCGATGCGTCGATGATCGCCCGCGCCGGGCTCCCGGCCGTGACAAGGCAGTTCGACTCGACACCGCCCGAGGAGGCGCGCTCGCTGAACGGCGCCAGGTAGTCCAGGCACTCGTTGCGCTCTCTCCGCAACTCGTCGCTCTCTTCAGAGGCGAAGGCGCCGACAACGGCCCGGATGAACAGGATCTTCGAACCGGTCTGAGCCGCTATGTCGATCGCCTCCTCGACAGCGGCCTCGCTGAGCGCAGAGCCGTCCAGCGTGACGATGATCTGGGCGGGCACGTCCGGGCTGGTAACGAGCGTCATCGCGCTCTCGGGGTTTGTGGCGATGACGGGCGTCGCAGCCGCCTTGATGACCTTGTCCGTGATGCTGCCGAGGACCGCCCGGCTGAGCGCGGAGACGCGACGAGTGGCCAGCACCACGGCGTCTGCGCCGAGCTCTTTCGCCGCCGCTGCGATCTCGGAATCGGCTGAGCCCTTGCGCACGAGCACGTTCGGCCGTGATCCGTTGTCTGCGATCTCGCTAGCGAGGTCCGTGAGATAGCCCTGGACCTGCGATTCGACGTTGTCCGACTCGTCCCAGCTGGAGGAGGTTATCCGCTGCTGGACGTCGCCGAACGCCTCCTGCTTGCCGGAGACGACGCCGAGCAGGGTCACCTGGGCGCCGATGACGGCGGCGAAGCGCCCTGCCCACCTGCCGACCGCTTCCGACTGCTCGAATCCATCAAGGGGGACAAGGAGTTCACGGAGCATGCCGACCTCGATTCCTGAAAAACGCCGCGCGCAGGCCATCATCCGACGAAGAGTGCCACAGAGCGGCCCGAAAATTGGCGTAACAATCTAGCACAGCGAAATCGTTTGCAATCCTCCGTCGGCTCGGGCTAAGCTTCGGCGCCAGATTTCACAGCACATCGGCGGCACGGCCATCTTGCGGTATTTCGAGCGGCTATATCCCGAGCAGTACTCCCAGCGGTGGCAGTACAACTTCGCCGCGGTCCTGTACGTGCTCGCCTTCGTCTCGCTGGCGCTCATCGTCGTCTTCGCCATCCAGTTTGTGCAGTCGAGGTCCGACGCCCGTGACTCGATCCAGCTCGATGTGTGGGAGAAGGCCGAGAAGGCGAAGGCTGCGGTCGATGCCCGGTTCGCCCATGTGCAGGAGGCCATCAGCCTTATAGCCGCCGAGGCTGACGCTGCGCGTACGGGAGCGTTCAGCGCGGACGGCGACATCTTCAAGCTCATGCGGGAAGACCCGAGCATCCGAAACGCCGGTTTCTTCGAGCAGGCCGATTCAGACACCGAGTCTCCGAAGCTGGTCGCCTATCGCAGGTCTTCAGACCGACGGGGAGACTTCGATCCGAGGAGATCCGAAGAGGACGTAGCAGTCGCAAGTGTCTCGGGAGGCCGGTTCCAGATTCACTTCGACCACGCGGCTTCCGGCGCTCCGGGCTGGGCAGCGGCAATCGACGACGAGGAGGCCGGAGTCACCGTTGTACCGTTCGTCTACCCTGTCCGCTTCGGAGATGAGACCGGTCCCACCAGCTTCGTATTTGCCGAGATTTCGCTGGGTGGATTGAATCAGGTTATAGAGTGGACTTCGCTCGGTGAAGCGGGTTTCAATTTACTGCTGGATAACGCAGGCAGAATAACCGAGCACCCTGACGATGAATTGGTGGCTCAACGGGCGGATTTCAGCGCCGCTTCAGGTATTTCAGCGGACCGCATCGAGGAGCTGAGAGGCAACTCTCCGGACACCGGGATCAGCCTGGCTTTCTACAGCAACGAGGTCGATGGCAACGACTCGCTGTTGACCCTCCACACTCTGCCAACAGCAGACTGGACCCTGGGCTACATCGCCCTCGAGTCACAGGTGCTGACGCGGTCGGAAGAGACCAAGCAGGCGCTGATGCAGCTCGTCGCCGCGGCCGTCGCCTTCCTGTTCGTCATGCTGATCGTGGTGACGCGCTCGTACGCCGGCAGCCTGGGAGGCCTGTGGCTGCTCGCGCTTTCGACCGGGCTGCTCTTCACCGCCGGGATCCTGGTGATCTGGTACCTGTTCGCCACCACGCCGGCGAGCACCGAGCCGACGAGAGTTGACCTGGCCGACGCCATCCAGGCCCACAAGGAGTACTTGACCTCTAACTTCGACGAAGAGTCGATCGACGTTGAGGTCGGCATCGCTCTCACATCGGTCGACTTCACCAAGCTCGGCTCAACAATCGCCAACGCGGATGAAGCGATCATTAGCGGCTTCATCTGGTCGAACTGTTTCGACTGCCTGCTCAAGGGCAGGGACATCGGCCTTGGAGACGAAGGCCGATTCAGCCCGGTGGAGCCCGGCTTCTTCTTCCCGGAGGCACGGGAGGTGGAGACCGAGCTTGTGCTGAACTTCCAGGAGGGGAAGGACAGGACGAACGTCTTCAGGTTCACGGCGATCGTCAGCCGTGATTTCCAGCCGGACCGGTATCCCTTCGACACGGACAACGTTTCGCTCAGGATCTGGTCACAGGACTTCGATCTGCCGACGCTGCTGATTCCGGACATCGCCGACTACAGGTCGCTGGTGCAGACGGACAAACCGGGCCTGGCGACCGACTTTAATATCGCAGGGTGGAATACAGAGGGAACTTTCTACTCGTACGACGTGGTGAATTACAACACCACTTTCGGAATGCAGCGAGAGATAGGAACGACGAATTCTACAGAACTTCTTTTCAACATTGCGGTTAGAAGAAACTTCATCAATGCATTTATCACTAATATTCTGCCAATCGTCGTGATCATGGTGCTGCTGTTCCACGTGCTGCTCATCACTCCGAAGACGGAGAAGTACATCCTCGCATTCGCAGGCGGATCGAAGTCTGAGGGCGCTGCGGGCACAGGCTCGCCTACCTACACGTTGATCGCCACGTCGATGGTGCTGGCGTATACGAGCGCGCTCTTCTTTGCGGTGATCCTCGCCCACAGCCGGTTGCGGAACGAGATCCCTGCGGACGGCATCCTGTACCTCGAGTACTTCTACTTCGCCGCCTACTTCGCGATTCTGGCCGTGACGATGAATGTGCTGGGCTTTGCGGCGCACCGCGGCGGATGGATCATCCACTACCGCGACAACCTGATCCCGAGGATCGCCTACTGGCCGCTGGTGACGCTGTTCCTGTTCGCGGTGACGTTCGTCACGTTCTATTAGCGGCGTGGTTCTGCGCTGGCGTTTTGCGAACCCGGGATCCCGGCACGAATAACAGGTTCCTGTGAGGCGTTGTCTTCCAGTCTGGAATACGCTCGGTCCATGGTTTCATCTCAGCCAGGAAAAACCCATCGGTGAAGTCTCTGGTGCTCGGAATCGGAACGCTAATAGCACTGGTACTGGTCGCCTGCGGCAGCGATCAGCCGGCCACTGAGAACACAACCTCCCAATCGCCGACTGCCCGCGCAGCCGAAGCGGCCCAACCTACCGTCAAGCCGACCGCGACCCGTGTGCCGACCCCGGCGCCCACCAGGAGACCGAATACGGCAACTCAGCTCGGGCCGACCCCGACGCCTGTGGATGTGATCCCTCCCACGCTGCCGCCAGACCTGGAGTTCCAGTTCGCCGACATCCTGGGGCTCACACCGGAGCAGTGGCAGTTGAACGGATACGGGGCGATCAAGCCGTTGCCACCGAAGCTGGAGCAGACCTCGGAACCGCTCGGAACAGAGGAAGTGATCGAAGGGTGGACAGACCTGCTCAGCGACACCCGTTTGATCGTCAACGGCAGCCCGGTTCACTTGACCGGAGCCGTCAACGAACTCGGCGACTTCGACTTCCTGTTCTGCGCCGCCGGGTACGGGGCTGTCATGGTCCTGCCGCCAGCGCTCGAGCAACACGGCGTCGGATCGCTGTTCCGCTGGCGAGTCGAGCACTCACCTGCCAGCCCATGGTGGAGCCCGACCCTGGTCTTCGAGCTGTTCGAGCCGACGTTCATACCGGCCTATCCGGCGATGTTTCGGACCTACCAGGACGTGTTTCGACGTCCAGTCTCCATCATCGGTAACGAGGCGTGGATCGACGGCTTCCTGTTCACCGAACTGGAGCTGAGCATCCTGACGATGGCCGATCCCACAGAGTTCTGCTCTGACGAAGTTCCTGCTGGCGGTTGAGGAACTCGAACTACGCCTTCAGCAGGTCCCGAGCGCTCAGCACACGCTCGATCACTGGCTTCATCCGCAGGTCCGTAGCGATCGCCACCGCCTCGTCCTGCAGCTTCTCGATCCGGTCGCGCAGATCACTGGCGCCGTTCGTTGAAGCCTTATCGATCAGCATCTCGGCGTAGTTGACAGACGACCAGGCGAGCTGCGGCCGGTAGTCCGCCTCGCGGCAGAACTCGATCGCCTTCTCGAAATGAGCGGACGCCGCCTCTGAGTCACCGGCCGTCCACGCCAGCAGCCCGAGCAGCCGGTCGCCGGACAGCAGCTGGTGAGTGATCCTGTCTGACCAGTCGCTGAACTGCTCGCATCGAGCGGCGGCGCTCTGCTGATCGGACTCGATCACCGGCAGCAGCGCCCACGCGTGGTTAGCGGCCGACCAAGAGTTGATCTTGTCTATGCCGCTAGGGAACGCCGTGTCGAACCGGGCACGGGCCTTCTCCACGTAGCCGCTGTCACCCGTGGCCAGCGCGGCGAAGGCGTAGAGACAGGCCGACCAGACATGGAGGTGGCGCTCTCGCGGGTCCTCGTAAACATCCTCGACAGCCGCGAAGTCGCCCGTCTCCATCTTCACCCGCGCCTGCACGGCGAACAGCCGGGTGTCCTCGTAGTCGAGCTTCAGGCCCTTGTCGATATGCGCCAGCGCGGCGTCCCAGTTGCCGCGGAACGCCTCGGTCCTCGCATCGCCGCCAATGGCGGAAACCATCCAGCCACGGTTCTTCGCAGCCTCGGAAACCCGCACCGCCTGCCGGTTGTGCTCGTCCGACTTCGCCGGGCTGCCGGTCGCCGCGTAAGAGTTTGCCGCCCACACGTGGCCCAGCCACTCCGTCTCAGCGTCACCCGCTTCTTTACCAAGCTCGATGGCGCGCAGGCTGTTCGCAAGCGTCGGCTCCCACCTCCCGGCCATGCCGTCGATAGACGCCGCCGAAGCCACGCAGCTCATGATTAGCTGCGTCTCGCCCAGCTCCTCCGCCTTCTCTATCGCCTCAGCGATCCGCTTGCTTGCAAGGTCGATGTCGGAGCTCATTAGCGACCGGGCGTGGCGTGACATCAGGTCGACGGCCTGGGGCGAGTCCGGCGTGACCAGCCGCGAGGCCGCCTCGTAGATCTTCGTTTCGAACCCGCCCATGGGGAACAGAGACAGCGCTACCGACACAGCCTTTTCGTTCTCGCCGGATCTGGCCAGCAGCTCAAACGCCTGCTCGGTGGCGTTCGCCGCCTCTTCGATCCGCGCCAGGGCGGATAGGGCGCGGCCGAGGCCGAGAAGCGCGTCTACCTTGAGCGCGTCGTCTTTCCCGGGCTCCAGCGCGTCGAGCAGCGCGCGGTAGTGGGCTTCGGCGCTCTCGTAGGCGAACGAGTCGATCGCACGCTTCCCGGCGAGCGTCAGGTAGTGCTTCAGCCTGTCGTTGCCGAGAACAGCTTCGGCGAGGCCATAGTGGTGGGCGAGCTCGGCCGCGTGCTCGTCGGCGTTTGCACCCCAGAAGGCTTCGAGGGATTGCGCGATCCGGGCGTGGTACCTGACGCGGCGTGTCAGTGAAAGCTCCTCGGTCAGCGCGTCCTGCATCATCGGGTCGGTGAACTGGTAGAGACCAACCTCGGCTGGCATCTCCTCGATGATCCGGGCCTCCAGCGCCTCGTCGAGCAGGTCCACCAGCTGATCCTCTGTCAGCTCCTCGTTCAGGTTTGAGAGCACCTGCAGACGGAACTGCCGTCCGATCACGCCGGCGTGCGTCAGGACGTCGTAGCACTCCTCGCTCAGCTTATCGAGGCGCCGGCCGATCACCTCCCGCACGCTGTCCGGGACGCTGATCTCGTAGGACTGCGTTCGCCTGTCCACCGGCTTGCTGGTCAGGTCACCCTCCTGCACCAGCAGGTTCACGGTCTCAGTCACGAACAGCGGGTTGCCCTCGGTCTGGGCGTAGACCGTGTCGACGAGCCGGTCAGGGGCGTCGACGCCCGCCGACTCCTCGATGAACCTCCGCACTTCGTGCTGCTTCAACCCTTCGAGA
>JANQEF010000126.1 GCA_028278465.1 Dehalococcoidia bacterium
CGACAGCTCCACGTTCTCCTCGGCCGCCTCCTCCATCTGCTCCTCGGCCTCCTCCCGCGTCATCGAATCCGGGATCACCGCGCTCACCGTGCGCGGGAACTCCTCGTCGACGGTCTTGTTCAGGAACAGCGGCGAGCCGAGCCACCACCCCAGCGCAATCGCCGGAATCGCCGCAACAACCGCGCCCCAGAACAGGATCCTGCGCGGCCTCGTAGCGGTCGCCCACCTGAAAAGTCTGATCATCGTCCCTCTACTCCTGCTGGCCAGAGCGTCGACCGCGCCGGCTTCGTCACGCTAAAGATATATCCCGAGCACAAACTCGCTTCGACTGGGTGATACGCACCTGTGCCCGGCGCAAACCGACGTGAATCTTACGAATCTGTGAACCGTTCGTCGTTTCCGGCCTGTTCACGCCCGAATCATCCGCCAGTTTGTGGGAGCGATCCCCGACCGGTATAAATACAGCATGCTCATCACATCCACGGACGAACTGAACGCCTTCTGTAAAAGCGTTTCAGGCGAACCGTACATCACGGTCGACACCGAGTTCGTTCGCGAGCGGACCTACTGGCCGAAGCTCTGCCTTGTGCAGGTGGCGGATGGCGACAACGCCGCGGCCATCGACGCGCTGGCGCCGGACATCGACATGACGCCGCTGTTCGAGTTGATGCTCGACAGTAGCATCCTGAAAGTGCTCCATTCAGCGGGGCAGGACCTGAGCGTCTTCCACACTGTGATGGACGACGTGCCGAGGCCGATCTTCGACACGCAGATCGCAGCCATGGTCTGCGGCTTTGGGGAACAGCCCGCATATGCGTCGCTGGTCAACTCGTTGCTTGGCGAGCAGGTCGACAAGGCGTCGCAGATGACCGACTGGTCGCGCCGTCCGCTGACCGACAGGCAGATCAAGTACGCGCTCTCTGACGTCACTCACCTGGTGAAGGTCTACGAGATGCTGCGGGACAAGATCGAGGCGAGTGGCCGCACAGCCTGGGTGGAGCAGGAGACCGAGGCGCTCGTCACTCCGGCGAACTATGTGCCCGACCCGGACGAGCAGTGGCGGCGAGTGCGCATCCGCAGGCCCACACGCAAGGCGCTTGCCGTGCTGCGGGAGATCACACGCTGGCGTGAGAACACGGCGCAGCGACGCGACAGGCCACGGACCTGGATCATCAAGGATGATTCGCTCGCCGAGATCGCGGCGACGCAGCCCTCGACAATCCAGCAGCTCGAACGGGTGCGCGGTGTGTCGCAGAGGTTCGCTGAAGGGCGCGACGGCAGGGCGATTCTCTCGGCCACAGAACATGCGCTCAACTCACCGGAGTCTGAATGGCCGGAGCTTCCAAAGAGGAACGGCCGCATCGACGCCTCGGACACGCTGGTGGCGCTATTGCAGGCACTGCTGAAGATCCGCTCAGATGAGAGCGGGGTCGCCACTGGTATGGTGGCAAACAGGAAAGAGCTGGAACTGATCGCCGTTGATGATGAGGCGGATGTGAGGGCGCTGAAGGGCTGGCGCAGGGAGGTTTTCGGCGAGGACGCGCTGCGGCTGAAGCATGGGAAGCTGGCGATCACCAGCAATGGCAGCGGCGCGATCGCCGTGGACATGAACGGCCGCTAGACGCGTCTACAGTGTGTGGGCAACCACCGCGGACGGAGGCAGGAATGAAATCGGAAGTGCTGATCGCCAGCGCCGCACGCACGCCGCTCGGCAAGTTTGGCGGTGGCCTCTCCACTACCTCGGCCACCGATCTCGGCGCGACCGCGATCTCCGCGGCGGTCAAGCGCTCCGGACTCCGGGCCGAAGACGTCGAGTACACCATCATGGGCAACATGCTCTCTGCGGGGCTCGGCATGACGCCCGCCCGGCAGGCGGCGGTCGCTGCGGGAATCCCTGAGACCAGCTCGGCGCTCACCGTCAACAAGGCCTGCGCCAGCGGCATGCAGTCAGTGATCCTCGCTGCACAGTCGATTCAGCTGGGCGAGGCGGACGTCGTGGCCGCTGGCGGAATGGAGAACATGAGCCGGGCGCCGCACCTGCTGAACGACAGTAGGACCGGACAACGGCTGGGCGACGTCAACCTGAGCGACTCGATGATTCACGATGGCCTGTGGTGCCCGTTCGAGAACCGGCACATGGGCAGTTCGGCCGAGGCGATCAACGAAAAGTACGAGATCGGCCGGCAGCGACAGGACGAGTTCGCCGAGCGCAGCAACCGGCTCGCGTCTTCGTCTATCGCCGAGGGCTGGTT
>JANQEF010000149.1 GCA_028278465.1 Dehalococcoidia bacterium
CGAACCACTCGCCGCTTCACCAGCCCCCGGAGCCAAGCCTTAGATGAAGATCAAAGAGATCCGCGCCT
The DNA here is from genome assembly GCA_028278465.1 of Dehalococcoidia bacterium. Taxonomy (GTDB): domain Bacteria; phylum Chloroflexota; class Dehalococcoidia; order Lucifugimonadales; family Lucifugimonadaceae; genus JAJCYX01. Next base: position 69 of record JANQEF010000149.1, read on the forward strand.
TCTCCATCGATGTCACGCCCGAGGCTAAGACGAAGCCCCGCGTGCCGCAGCTGACCGGCGACACCGGCTTTGTCAGCCCGATGAAGCGCTACCCGGAGTTCTCAAGAGCCGAGACATCGCCCGGTCGCGGCAACTGGTCGCGCACCGCCTGTGTGGTCACTGCCGAGGACGGTACCTGGGGCTTCGGCATGTCGCTCTTCAGCGGACCGGTGACCTCGCTGATAAACGACCACATTGGACCGATCCTCGAAGGCCAGGACTGCATGGCGATCGAAAAGATGTGGGACATCATGCAGCGGTCGACCAATGCGTTCGGCACAGCCGGCCTCGTGAGCTACGCCATCAGCGCCGTCGACAACGCGCTCTGGGACCTGAAGGGCAAGGTGCTGCAGCGCCCGGTCTACGAGCTGATGGGCGGGCCGCAGAAGGAGAAGATCTTCTGCTACGGCAGTTGCACAGACATGTCGTACGGCGTCGAGAACAGCATCGAGTGGTTTCTCGAACTCGGCTTCAAGGCGGTGAAGCTGTTCGTCCCGCATGGGCCCGAGGACAACCTCGACGGCCTGCGCAAGAACGAGGAGATGGTGGCGAAGACGCGGGAGCAGGTCGGCGATTCTATCGAGATCGCGGTGGACTCGTGGATTTCGCTGAATGTCGAGTACGCGGTGCGGCTTGCGGAGGCGCTGAAGCCATATCGCATCAAGTGGCTTGAGGACTCGTTCACGCCAGAAGACCTTGGCAGCTACACGCACCTGCGGCGTCGAGCGCCGTACCAGACGATCGCTACGGGCGAGCACTGGTATTCGCTGCAGCCGTTCGCCTTTGCCTGCGCCAACGGACTAGTCGACATCCTGCAGCCGGACCCGCAGTGGGTCGGAGGCGTCACGGGCGTCATGAAGATCTGCCACATGGCGCAGGCGCATGGCGTTTCGGTGATCTCGCACGCGGGCATGAACTACCCGTTCGGGCAGCATGTCTCGTTCGCGATGCCGGCGATTATGTGGGGCGAGCGGTCGGAAGGAGTCTCGCCACCGGGAGTTCCGCTGGAAGAGCGCGTAGCGCTGCCGGGCACGCCGGTGATCAAGGACGGCTACCTGGTGCCGAGCGATGCGCCCGGCTTCGGCTTCGAGTTCTCGAAGGAGTGGTTGGAGGAGCGGGCGAAGTAATCGGTCCGCTACTCAGCGGCAGGCGGCTCGAACGTTGCGACGGCGTTCAGCGTGACGCCGAGTTCCATGATGGAGACGCCATCAAGACTTCGTGCGTCCCCATCTTCGACCAGGTCGTCGAACCCTTCGGGCAGTGCAAGATCAACACTCGCCGCGGCAGACGTGACCCATCCAGTCTCCGAGTCGATGGTCAGGACTACCGTGTAGGGCGTGAAGATGATGCCTGCAAGCGCCTCGAACTGGCTGCGCTCTACGGCCGTCATCGTTTCCAGCTCGTGTGTCACAGGATCGCTGTCTTCGCCGGTGACTTCCGCCACCTCCCGGGCAAGCCTCTCGACAAGGGCGAGCACGTCGATATCACCGGGCGTGACGGTGACCTGCACCATCGCCGCGTTGCTGGATATCTCCTTCAGCTCGTACGTGAAGGTGCCGTCCGTCGCAAGGCCGATAAAAGTCGGTGTCTTGCCTGCGACGACCACCGGCTGACCAAGCTCATACTCCCCTGCCCGCATGATGAACAGGTTCGCAGTCGCAAGGTTTATGGCCGAATCGGCAGCCAGCTGCGCCGTCTCGGTGTCAGGCAGCGCGGCGAGAGCCTGTTCGAGCATCTCGAAGTCTTCGTCCTGCGCAAGTTCTTCGCCTGACAGTGCGGCGAGCCTCGCAAGCGATGCAGCGAACTCACTCACTTCATCCGCCAGCTCGGACAGGTTGGTCACGCCGGTCAGCAAGCCGTTGCTGTCGATCCCGAATTCGACTCCGAGATCAAGCTGGCCGGCCAGTCCGATGAAGGCTGAAAGCTGATCAAGGTCGGCTTCCCCGAAACCCGGCTGTTCGAACGTCTGCGTTTCGAGCAGCGTCGTGAGGTCGTCCATCGAGATGGCAAACTCGCCTGTCGCCCCGTCAGAATCGGCAGAGATGAAGGTAACCGTGCCGATGGTCGAACTCTGCTCAGGCGGGATCTCGGGCGCCGCGCCAAGAGCTTCCATCGATGCCAGGAGCTTCTGTGCGGCATCGTTCAGTTCGATCGAAGATGTGACGTCGATGGTGCGGGCATCGCCTTCAGTCCACGGTGGCGACCAGGTGACAGTTTCGCCATCGACTTGCAGGGAAGCAGCGGCCGCGTCGCCGTTGCCACGGTCAGTGCCGCAGGCGACGGCCGCGAGCAGGAAGATCGCAAGCGCAGGCAGGAGAAGCCGCATTTGGTTGGGTGGCGCCAGTTTCCCGGAGATGAACGTTGCGCGGAACGCTGGGATCATCGGCATAACCTCGCACGATTGCGAACTGCTCAGTTGCTGAAAGTCGTCGGACCGTTCACAGACGATCTCACTTCACGACTTACAGGGGTATTACGCCTTATTGGGCCGCGCAGACCGCAATACCGCTTCCAGACTACACCCGGCGCGTGAAAACCGCCGCGAAATCGGCATGAAGAATTGAGACGTATGGCGCGAGAAGCTAGTCGTCTTCCAGCGTCGACGTGTCGCCTTCTGGCAGTCCGAGCTCGCGTGCCTTCAGTAACCGCCGCATGATCTTGCCGGAGCGCGTCTTCGGCATCACGTCGATGAAGTCGATCTCTCGTGGTGCCACGCCGGCGGACAGCTTGTCTCGAGAAAAGCGAATCAGCTCTCGTTGCAGTTCGGGCGTTGGCTCATGGTCAGGCGTCAACGTCACGAACGCCTTCACAACCTCCATCGCTATCGGGTCAGGCTTGCCGATCACGCCGGCCTCGGCAACTGCTGGATGCTCGATCAGCGCGCTCTCCACCTCGAACGGCCCGACCAGGTGCCCGGCGGTGTTGATCACGTCGTCCGCCCTGCCCTGGAACCAGAAGAAGCCGTCCTCGTCCATCGACGCCTGGTCGCCGGTGATGTACCAGCCCTTCTTGAAGCGAGAGTTGTACATCTCGTCTTTCTTCCAGTAGGTGTACATCATGGAAGGCCAGCCGGGCCTTACCGCAAGCGCGCCCGCCTCGCCCGGAGCGACTAGCTCGAAGTCGTCGTCGATCACTCCCATCGTGATGCCGGGGAACGGACGCCCCATCGAGCCGGGGCGCACCGGCATGGAGGCGTAGTTGGCGCACATGATGGCGCCGGTCTCGGTCTGCCACCAGTTGTCGTGGATCGGCATCTTGTAGTTCTCGTTGCCCCACACGACCGCCTCCGGGTTAAGCGGTTCGCCGACTGAGCCGATGAAGCGCAGCGACTTCAGCGAGTGTTCTTCGACCGGCTTCGTGCCGGCGCGCATGAGCAGCCGAATCGCGGTGGGCGCGGTGTACCAGACGGTCACGTCGTACTTGTCGATGATGTCGTACCAGGCATTGGCGCCGAAGCCGCCCTCGTAGATCACCTGGGTCACGCCGTTGGTCCACGGCGCCATCATGCCGTACGAGGTACCGGTTACCCATCCGGGGTCGGCCGTGCAGAAGTAGATGTCATCGAACTTGAAGTCGAGCGCCCAGTGGCCGGTCAGCCACTGCTGCACGACCGCCTGGTGCCGGTGCAAAACGCCCTTCGGCTTGCCGGTGGAGCCGGACGTGTAGTGCATGATCGAGAAGTCGTACTGACTCGTGTTCTCGATCTGGAAGTCGTCCGCCGAGGCGTTCGCCATCAGCTCGTTGTAGTCGAGGTCGCCGTCGTCGAGCGGATCGCTGCTGCGGCCGTCCTTGTTGACGATGATGATCTTCTCGACGGTCGGCAGGTCCTTGAAGATGGGAGCGATCTTCGCCTTCAGGTCGGGCGACGTGATGACGAAGCGGCCGCCGGCGTCTTCGATGCGGTCCTTAACCGGCTCGGGACCGAACGCAGAGAAGAGAGGAGCGATCACGCCTCCGGCCTTGAGCACGCCCATCGCCGCGAAGTACAGCTCAGGCAACCGGTCCATGAAGATGAAGACGCGGTCGCCACGCTCGATTCCAAGACTCTTCATCACGGCGCCGAAGCGGTCTGAGTGCTCCTTGAACTCGGTGTAGGTGTACCGCTCCTCTTCGCCGTTCTTGCCGAGCCAGATCATCGCCAGCTTGTCGCCGTGGCCGTGTACTACATGGCGGTCGACCGCTTCGTAGGCGTTGTTGAGCCCGCCGCCGGGCAGCCAGTCCATCTTCTGAAAGGCGTCGCGCCACCAGTCGAAGTCGGCGCGAGTAGCAGCGTAGTCGACGAGGTTCGGGTCGACGCTCTTGTAAGGACCCGAGGGCTTGGCGATCTCCTGGTAGTCCATGTTCTGTTCCGTGAGCTAGGTGGTTTTCCGGTTGGTCGAGCGGTGCGGGTTCGATCTTCGAGAGAACGCGCAGCAGGCCGCCTGGACGGGTGGAATATAGCGAATCCGGCCCGTTGTGCCAAAGTTTCGCCGGCCCTGGCGGTGATAGCCATGTGAAATCTCGGGCAGACGCGACTATCATTCAAAGGTTGCTTCGCACATGGTTGCCGCCAGAAACGGTCTTTTCGGACCGTGAGCAGCGAGCGGTCCAGCGGTGCAAAGCGCACTGGCGGCGGTCTGCCGAGACGCTTCGTGCAGTCCGGGCCGGCATGCCGGTCCGTCTCGAAGGCGATTGCCCGAGAGACGCTCCACTAATACCGCCGGGTGCAAGAGAGGCAAATATGAAGGTCCTATTTCTGCAAGATGTCCGACCCACCGCTCGCGCCGGTGACATCAAAGATGTGAAGAACGGTTTCGCTCGCAACTACCTGATCCCGCGGAAGCTGGCTGTCCTTGCGACGAACCACGAGATCGAGCGAGCCGAGAAGCTGCGCAAGGAAGCTGAGGCGCGGCGCAAGGCCGAGGCGTCGGAGTGGCGTGACATCGTCGAGACGCTCAAGGCCGAGCCGATCAAGGTGATAGTCCGCACAGGCCCGACCGGGAGGCTCTACGGATCAGTCACTGCCGCGATGATCGCGCAGGAGATCGAGTCGGCCGCGGGCCGCGAGGTCGACCGCAGGGCCATCAGGATCCCGGCGCCGATCCGCACGCTCGGGAAGTACGGGATTCCGGTTCAGTTCGCAGACGAGGTTGACGCCACACTGGACGTACTTGTGGAGCCGGACGAGGACTCGGTGGCGAGGATCGAGCAAGCAAAGCAGGCGCGCGCTGAGGCGGCGGCTGAGGACCTCACTTTCGAGGAAGTCCTGGAGCAGGAGTCGGCCCGCGATGAGGCGGCGGCTGAAGAGGAAGCTGGCGCTTCGGATGACGCCGGTTCGGAAGAGGGCGCCGACGCCGAGGAATCTGCAGAGGCTGACGAGAAGCCCGCCGAGTAGCGAATACAGGCCATCGACCTGGCCGAGTTAGCGCCCCGTTGAGTCCGCTCACGGGGCGTTTTCAGTTGGACGAATTCGGCCTCGAGCCAGCGCGACGAAACTCTCCCCTAAAAGGCCGAAAAGGCAGTGACTTCGGGCTAGGAGATCGTCCACCGCTGGTGATATAAACCGTCGTCTGAGCACGAGGTTTTCGAGGTGGGAAATGGCCTGCCGCAGCGGTCCCACTCCGCTGCAACTGACCGGGTTTTCGAGCATCGGTTACCCTCCACCCACAGCCCTCGGTTGACAAGGGGAACTCACAGGAATTGGTACAGGCTGACAGGCTGCCGCCTCACGATATCCAGGCCGAGGAATCGGTCATCGGGTCGCTACTGATCGACGCGGAGTCCGTCACGCAGGTGCAGGGTTTCCTCAAGCCCGGCGACTTCTACCGGCAGCGCAACCGCATGTGCTACGAGGCGGTCGTCGAACTGTTCAACCGCAACGAAGCGGTCAACACCGTCACTGTCGCCCACGAACTCGAGTCGAACGAACTCCTGGAAGAGGTTGGCGGCACGGCTTACCTCGCACACCTCGTCGCCTCGGTCCCCACGTCCGTCCACATCGTTCACTTCGGGCGGCTCGTACAGCGCACCGCCACGATGCGGCGGTTGATCAACGCTGCGACCAACATAGCGGAGATCGGCTTCGCGGACGACGCAGACGTCGACAACGCGCTGAGCCAGGCCGAGGACATCCTCTTCGATATCCGGACTGGACAGGCCTCGCGTGACTTCGTGCATGTCGGCGAGGCGCTCGACCCGTTCCTGGAGCAGTCTTCGGCGCTTGAAGAGCTCGAGGAGGGGAAGGCGCCGATCCCGACCGGATTCTCCAACATGGACCAGCTGTTCGGCGGCCTTCAGCGGTCAGACATGATCGTGGTGGCGGCGAGGCCGAGCATAGGAAAGAGCACGCTGATCCTGAACCTCGCCGCCAACGCAGCGAAGGAACGCGCAAAGGTCGGGATCTTTTCGCTTGAGATGGGCCGTGAGCAGGTGGCGATGAGGCTGCTTGCGTCCGAGGCCCGTCTCAACATGCACGACATCAGGCTGCGACGTTTCTCCCCTTCGGAAGAGACCCGAATGGTCGACGCTATCGGTCTTCTGTCAGACCTTTCGATCTACATCGACGACACGCCGCTGCAGACCGTGACCGAGATGCGCGGTAAGGCGCGTCGGCTTCAGATCACAGAGGGACTGGATTTCATAGTCGTGGACTACATGCAGCTCATCAACGGGTCGGGCGGCGGAAGAGAGGGCAACCGGGCGCAGGAGGTGAGCGAGATCTCGCGGCAGATAAAGGCGATGGCGCGCGACCTGAACGTTCCCGTAGTGGCGGCCTCGCAGCTGAGCAGGGCGATCGAGCGGCGTGAATCGCACAGACCGGTGTTATCAGACCTCCGGGAGAGCGGCAGCATCGAGCAGGATGCCGATATCGTGATGTTCATCCACAGAGAGGACCGGTTCACCAAAGAGGAACAGTGGAACGCCAAGTACCCGGACCGGCCTTACCCGCGCGGCCTCGCCGAGCTGCTCGTTGAAAAGCATCGCCACGGACCGACCGACACACTGTGGATGTCCGTGCGGGACGAGCATGGCCGGTTTATCGAGATGCGGGCGCAGACTCCGGTGGAGCAGTTCTAGCGACGCCCGCCGGCGTTTTTCGTGTCGGAGATCGCAGCCGTTTCGGCTTACGACGAAGCAGGTATCCAGGTGACGACAGAGAACGGAAAAATGTCCGCTCACTCGCCCTTCCCGCGCGGCGTCCAGTTCACGCCCGTGCCCAATCCGCTGCTCGCCGGCCTGCTCGAAGAGATAGACGATATCGCAGAGCTGAAAGTAACCTTGCGAGTGGTCTGGGCGCTCCACCGGCAAAGGTCCGCGATGCCGTCGGTAACTGCAACGGAGCTGTGCGCCGACAGGGCGGTCGGCGCGATGCTCAAGGCCAGCGGCGGTCAGCTTGAGGAGTTGGTCGGCAGGTCGCTGGAATGCGCGGTCGAACGAGGCGTTCTGCTCGCCGTGCCTGCCTCGGGCGCAGGCGAAACCCGCTACATGCTGAACACAGAGCCGGTGCGTGCCGCGCTGGTGCGAAAGGGCATCGAGCTTCCCGAGCAGGAGCCGCACGCTGGAGCGGAGCCGGAGACGCAGCAGGCGGAGTCGCGGCCCGATCTACACGAGGGCGTCTACAAGGTCTACGAGCAGAACATCGGCGTCATGTCGCCACTGATCGCCGAGAGCATCACCGAGGCGCTGCAGGAGCACCCGGAGTCGGATGTGATCGACGCCATCAGGGTGGCGGTCGAGGCGAACGCCCGCAGCTGGAAGTATGTGACCGCCGTGCTGCGTCGCTGGGCGGTGGAAGGCCGAGAAGGTAGAGAGTCGAGAGGTTCGGATGGAAAGCCTGAACGATATTCTGAAGCGAATCGCAGCGACGAGTTCATCGAGCGCTACCTCGAGCGACAACGGGCACGCGGAAACCGCTGAGGAGCGGCCGCCCTGCCCGATCTGCGATGACGCCCGCTGGCTGAACGTCGACGCGCCTGTCGGCTCGCCGGAGTTCGGCACCGTGGTGCCATGCGAGTGCCAGGAGCAGGTTTGGGGTTCGCACGTTCGCAAGCGGTTGCGCGACTACTCAGACCTCGGGCCTCTGGAGCGGATGACTTTCGAGTCGATGGAGCCTGCCGGCCGCGACGGCTTCGTCGATCCACCGAGTTTTCGGCGCGCCCGTGACGCCGCACAGCGCTATTCGCACGACCCGATGGGATGGCTGGTGATCAGCGGCCCGTCCGGAACCGGCAAGACGCACATAGCGGCGGCGATCGCGAACCGGCTCGTTTCGGACGGCAGGCCGGTCAAGTTCGTGTCTGTGCCGGACCTGCTCGACCACATGCGCGCCACGCTTGACCGCGATCTTGACGACCCGGAGGGCGACGACTTCGAGGGACTCTTCAGCCACATCATCGAAGCGCCGATGCTGGTGCTGGATGACCTGGGCGTGCAGAGCCCGACACGTTGGGCCGAGGAGAAGGTCGACCAGGTGCTGAGCCACCGCTACGCCCGGCGCCTTCCGACGGTGCTCACGACGAGCCTTGCGATAGAGGAGTTGCCGGACAGGCTGCGCACGCGGGTCACGGACCCGTTCATCTCGGAGAGGATTGAGTTGCAGGCCGGCGTCGGGAACGCCGACCGGTCGTCAATCGGCCTCGACACATCCCAGCTCCAGGCCATGACCTTCGATACGTTCGATATGCGGGGAGCAAAGGGCTCGACTCAGCGCCAGAAGGCGACGCTCGAAGCGGCCTTCACGGCCGCACGCTCATTCGCAGAGATGCCGCAGGGGTGGATATACATGGCGGGGCCGACCGGCGTTGGCAAGACGCACATCGCCACCGCCATCGCCAACGTACAGATCCAGCAGGGGCGCTCCGTCCTGTTCCGCTTCGTGCCCGACCTGCTGGACCAGCTGCGCCGTGCGTACCACCCGAACTCGCCAAGTGGATTTGACCGCGAGTTCCAGGTGATCCGCAACTGCGAGGTGCTGATACTCGATGACCTCGGAGCGCAGGCGTCGACGGCATGGGCCGAGGAGAAGCTCTATCAGCTGATCGTGCACCGTCACGCGGCGCGGCTGCCAACTGTGATCACCTCTCGCGTGCTGCTGGACGAAGCGGCCGCAAACGGCTTCACAGAGCGCTACGCGGACGCGATCGCGTCCCGTCTGAGGGATACGCACATGGTGTGGGAGTACGGGATGTTCGCACCCGACTACAGGCACCGCGGCGCGTCGAGCAGCCGTCGCAAGCCCCGCAAAGCGAACAAGACAGAAGAGCGGGCGGACGAAGCGCCTGCGCGGGCTCCCCAAGGCTGATGAGCCCGAGTCCTGCACCGCTCGGCGGAGGAACGGGCGGCGACTCCGTCTTCAGCAGGATCATCGCCGGCGAGCTCCCCGCGAAGTGGGTCGCAAACGATCCCGACTCACCTGTTGTCTGCTTCCACAACAAACTGCGGTGGGAACGGGTGATGCTGCTGGTGGTGCCGCGGCAGTACATGACGCAGGAGGAGATGTGGCGCGACGACGTGCTGCAGGATGCGCTGCGAATGGCGGTTGATGTCGGCGAAAAGCACTGCTCGGAGGGTTTCCGGGTGCTGTCGAACTTCGGCCGCGGCGCGCACCAGAGCCAGCTTCATGCGCACCTGCACGTGGTCTCGGGGCTCGCACGAAACATAGCCGAGGCCAGACCTGTAGAAGAGTGGCGGCGGGAAGGCGAGCTGCGAGTCCAGCGCCAGCAAGTGTCGAAGGTGCCGCATACCGATCTCTATCGTGACGACTTGTCTTCGTCGCAGTTCGAGTTCCTGACCGGCGAAGGCGCTCCGTTGGCGGCAGAAGCGGCGATATCCCACGCGAAGAGCTTCTCGCCGACAGGGTTCCGCCTGAAGGCGAACTACCGGATCGATGAACACGGCCCAAGAGGCGGTGAGCCTGGTCTGTTCATGCTGGGCGGCGGACAGCTGGACCTGTACGTGTGAGGCCGATGCAAGTCGGTGGCGCGACAGCCGATGCCGCCACGATCATCAGCGCTACGGTTGCCAGTCAGCTGAGATGTGCTGCGGTCACGCGAACCGCGCTGCCGCCATCGTGCCGACTGCCACGATCACCAGCACGGCGTTGACCCGGCTTCCTACCGCAATCCGCATCCTCAGCCGACGGAGCCCCGCGTCGTCCGGCGTCGAATCACTTGAGAGGCTGCGACGCAGCTTCGCCGTGTTCGCTCCGACCCAGCCACTCAGGAAGAACGCAACCAGCGAGGCGATCAGGCCGATGCCTATCGCCCAGCCCCAGCCGTTGTCGAAGAGGTGATCGAAGCGGCGGCCCGGCGTCCTGGAGATCAGCGCAAACCCGGCGCCGATAGTGATGACCGCCGACAGTGTGATCCACAGGC
>JANQEF010000204.1 GCA_028278465.1 Dehalococcoidia bacterium
GGTGTGGCGCGGCCCACCCCTCATCCGGGTCCTTCGCTGCCACTCAGGACGAAGGTGGCAGCAGTCTTCCTACTCCCGGCGGGAGAAGGCGCAGGATGAAGGAGAAGTGGACCAGCGTTGTGAGGTCAGATCCCTCGCGTTCACTCGGGATGACAACGCCAGGACCCATTTCCACTGGATCTCACCACACCGGTTAACCAGCAGGTAAACTGTCGGCCTGCGAACCTCAGCCCGCCAACAGAACCGAAAAACCTGCCCTGAACGGAGAACAACCATGCTTATTGGAGCACACGTCTCAACGGCCGGAGGCGCGTCCAAGGCCATCGCCCGCGCCGAAGAGATCGGCGCCGAGTGCATGCAGGTCTTCGCCTCCTCCCCGCGGGCATGGAAAGTGCCGCCGATGCCAGAGGCCGAGAGCGATAAGTTCAAGGCCGAATCTGAACGCGCAGGTATGGGTCCGACCGTCGTCCACGGCAAGTACCTCTGCGCCATCGGCTCGCCGGACCCTGAGCTCGTCGAAAAGTCGGTCGATGCGCTGACAGCCGAACTGCAGACTGCAGACCAGCTGGGCGCGCTCGGCGTGATCTTCCACCCTGCCAGCCACCGCGGCCAGGGCTTCGAAGCGGCACTCCCGCAGTTCACAGACGCCATGAAGCGGATACTGGACGCCGTGCCGGGCGAGACGCTGCTGATGCTTGAGACGAGCGCCGGATCAGGCGACCACATCGGCTCCAAGTTCGGCGAGCTGGCCCAGATCATACGCTCCGTCGACAACCCGCGCGTCGCCGTTTGCCTCGACACGCAGCACGTCTGGGCAGCCGGCTTCAACATCGCAGACGCCGAGGGTCTCGAAGAGACGGTGAAGCAGTTCGATGCTGAGATCGGACTGGACCTGCTGCGGTCTGTCCACGCCAACGACTCGAAGCGCGAACTGGGCTCATCGGTCGATCGCCACGACAACATCGGCGAGGGGCTGATCGGCTCGGAAGGCTTCCGCAACATCATGTCGCATAAGGCGTTTGCCGACGTGCCGTTCTATCTCGAGGTGCCGGGCTTCGAGAAGAAGGGACCGGACGCGCCGAACGTCGAGGCGCTGAAGAAGATCCGTGCTGAGATCGGCGGCTAGGCGGCGCAGCGGCCCCCTGTTTCGACCGCCATTTTGAACTGGAGTCTCGCTCGTTGGTAAGGGTTTCGACCGAGCGGTTCGAGGAGCTTGTGCGCGAGGCGATGGAGAGCCTGCCTGAGCCGTTCCTGGACCGCCTGGACAACGTGATCGTGGTGGTTGAGCCGGAGCCAACGCAGGAGCAGCTGGACTACCACGGCCTGAGCCGCTACGAGACGCTGTTCGGGCTCTACGAGGGCGTGCCGATGACGGAGCGCGGCTCGTACAGCCCGACGATGCCCGACAAGATCACGATCTTCCAGCGCCCGTTGGAGCGGCACAGCGCGACTGAGGCGCAGCTGGTGGCGGAGGTACGGGACACTGTGGTGCACGAGGTGGCGCACTTCTTCGGCATAGACGACGACCGCCTGCATGAGTTCGGGCTGTAGAGGTGGAAGAGAGGGAGTCTCTTCGTCCCGTGCCTGTGCGAGGGACCCGGTGGGTGGGGCGACCTACCTGGAACTCTTCGCTGCGCAGACCTGGCGCTGCCAATGGTTCGACGATGCAACGAGCCGGACGCAGGTGGAACAAGACAGGTGTTTGATGTTGCCGCCCCTCATCCGGGTCCCTCGCACCGGCTCGGGACGAAGGGCTCACGGCTGATCACCCGAATACCGTGAAGGACCTCATCGGCCAGTACATGAACCATGCGCGGCCCACCACGTCGTCGGCGTGCACGTAGCCCCAGTTGCGGGAATCGTTCGAAGCGCCGCGGTTGTCGCCAAGCACGAAGTACTCGCCTTCGGGAATCTCAATCGGAAACTCGAAGAACTGGCGCTCATCCGTGAAATCATCGACATACGTCACCAGCTCGCCGTTCACGTACACCTCACCACCGTGGATATCGACAGTATCGCCCGGCAGCCCGATAACCCGCTTCACGAAATCGGTCGAACTGTTCGTGGGAGGCCGGAACACAATCACGTCGCCGCGCTGCGGGCCGTGGAAGAAGTAGCCGTCGTCACCCATCAGCGAAACCGGCGACCTGGCGTAAACGAAGCGGTTCACCAGCAGCCGCTGGTTGTCCTCGAGAGTCGGGAACATGCTGCGGCCGTCGATCTCGAAACTCTGAGTCGTCGCCTGCAGCGCCACGAAAATCAGCACCGCCGCGATCACCGTCTCGGCGGTGTCCCGGAAAGATCGCCTTAGCGCATTCATATTGTTCGGCCTGTACTGATATCGGTCCTCGGCTTCAGTTCCGCCCTGCGTACACCAGTCGTCTGCTTGCGATTATAGGCTCGGGTCGTTACGAGATCGTCACGGTCTGCACCGGACTTTCCTACCATGCTGCAACACGGTTCAGGCTACGATCAATCGTGCGACAGCGATCTGATCCTCGCCCGTTCGACCACTCACCCGCCGGCTCTCTTGACCTCACCCGACGAACAGAAGCTCATCCAGCTCAGCCTCGAAGGCCACCTCGACTCCTTCAACCGGCTGGTCGAGATGCACCAGGACGCCGTCTACAGCGTGGCGCTCAGGATGGTGCGCAACCACGCAACCGCCGAAGACCTGACGCAGGACACCTTCATCTCGGCGTTCCGGAACCTGCGTTCGTACCGCGGCGGCGTCTTCAAGGCGTGGCTCATGCGCATAGTGCGCAACGCCACCTACGACCACATGCGGCGAACAAAACGGCGGCCCGAAACGTCTATAGACGAGAACATCGTGACGTTCTCGAACACGATCGAATCGGGAGAGCGCAGCCCGCAGGAGTGGGCGCAGTCCGGCGAGCTTGGCGAGATCATCTCGCACTGCCTTGGCGGGCTTTCGGAGGACCAGCGGATGGCTGTCGTGCTGGTCGATATCGAGGGTTACCAGTACGACGAAGCCGCCGACTACACCGGCGTGTCAATAGGCACCGTGAAGTCACGGCTGAACCGTGCAAGGGCCCGGATGAGGGACTGTTTGCAGTCGCATCCGGAACATTTACCGGCCTCTATGCGTCTGGGTAATAGAGAAGACCAGGAAGAGTGATGTTCAACCCGCTGCGGCTGTTCCGCCGCAAAGACCACATAGACGACACGGCAGCGGCATACGTCGAGGGCCGTGCGACCGAGCGCGACCTGGAAGAGCTGCGGGCGCGGGCGGAGAAGGAGCCGAAGCTCTTCGAGGAGCTCGACTCGATTCGCAACACGGTCACGCTGCTGCGGTCTGTCGAGACGGTCCGGGCGCCGCGCTCGTTCGCTCTGGCCGAGGCCCCGGTGCAGGTAAGAGTGAAACGTACGCGGCTCGCAATGGCGCCGGCGGTATTCGCTATCGCCGCTGCCGCTGCCGTCGGGCTGCTGGCGGTCGGCAACCTTGCAGACGTGGTCCGGCAGAGCGACGATTCGGCATTCAGCGGCAGTGACGAGGATCCGGTAGCGACTTCAGCCGTCAGCGGCGCTGATTCGGCGGATGGACAGGGAGGCGCGCCTGCCGGCGGCAGCTCCATCAATGCCGACTCGGCCGAAAGACAGCGGTCGGACCTGTCTGCAATGGCGACGGCGACCCCGGCAGCCATGGTTCCGCCGCCTCGGCCCACAACGACCCCGCTGTCTCTCGATATGGGAGGTTCGGACAGCTTCGCAGGAGATATGCCGGCTGCCGCACCGCCTGTGGGCGACGGATCATTCGCATTCGGCGAAACCGAAGACAGCGCGCCGGCGCCTGTCGTCCCGCTCGCAGATGGTGAGCCGGATTCGGGTGCTGAAGGACCGACCGATCCAGACACC
>JANQEF010000161.1 GCA_028278465.1 Dehalococcoidia bacterium
TGGAACAGGATGTCGCCGAGGCCCGGGTAGACGAAGATGCGCTCGATCAGCAGAGCGCCTGTGAGCAGCGTTCCGAGCGCCAGCGCAAGGCCAGTGATCTGCGGCAGCATGGCGTTTCTAACGCCGTAGCGGAAGAAGATCCTCCTGCCCTTCAACCCCTTCGCCTCTGCCTGCACCATGAAGTCTTCACCCTGGTTGTTGATCATCATGCCGCGCATGCCGACAGCCCAGAAACCCACGGCTCCAAGCATGAAGGCGAGTCCGGGCAAGATGGCGTGCCTCAGCACCTCGAGGATGAAGCTGAAGCTCCACTCTGGTGTGGTTCCCGGTTCGTACGCGCCGAATAACGGTAACCAGTTGAGTGTCGCAGCAAATATGAACACCAGGATCAGGCCGAGCAGGTACTGCGGGATGGCCGAAAGGGTGAGGAACGGCATGAAGAGGAACTGCAGATAGCCTGGCGAGCGCGGCCAGCCTAATAAAGCTCCCGCGAGCGTGCCCACGGCGAACCCGATGAGAATGACGGTGCCGATCAGGCCGATCGTCCAGATGATCGAGTCGGCGATGATCGAGTTAACGGTTCTTGGGAAAAAGGAGATCGATGGGCCAAGATCGAAACGGACTATGTCGTACATGAAGTTGCCGTACTGCGTCAGTATCGGCTGGTCGAGTCCCAACCTGGCCTGGTAGCTCTTGGCGACTTCATCGAGACCGCTCTGAATGGCGCCACCGCGCTGGGCTTCCAGCAGCAGCTTCTCTTTAACCGGGTCCTGGCCGGAGAGGCGAGGAATGATGAAGATGACGGTGCTGGCGACCCAGATGACGAATAGCAGGAAGAAGAAGCGACGGAAGATGTAGCTGCGGTATACCGCCAGCGCTACCGCAAGGAAACCGGCCTCGCGCAGCATCTCGATGCGGCTTTGCTTGCCGGCGCTCTCAGCCTGGTTTCCAGTAGGCGCTTCTGCAGCTCTTGACACAGTCTGTTCCTGTCTATTGAGAAACGAACCTGTCTCTCATTGTTCGCGGCACGCGGATAGCATCCGGTGGCTTTTCGCCACTACGCAACCGAAGGCATATCCGGCCCCTCTGCCGTGCCAAGTGGCGCCAAATCATACCTGCACGGCAAGGCTGGTTGTCAAATTCGCTTCCTTCTAAATCTGAATACGGGCGGAATCCGCGGTAAAGCGCATCACTGAACAGGCCAAATCACACGTTTTCGGGGTGCATCGCGCCTGTTGCGTCAACGTGCGTCAAACTTGACTGAGACCACGAATCGGTATACAACTCGCCACCAACCTTGAGGCTTTGTGCCTCACCAGGTTCGATAACGTTCGAAGCTGTCGGCACGGAGAATGCTGACGGAGGTGGCAATAGTGAATTTATATCGTTTGAGAGGGATCCTGCTTGCGCTTCTGGCCTTTGGCCTGATGGCGGCCATTGCATGTGGTAGCAGCGATGACTCTCCGGATGATGGCGGTGGCGCAGCACCTGATGATGGTGGCAGTGCACCCGCTGATGGCGACGCGATGACCGGTTCGTCCGGAGCCATCGACGTCATTCCTCCCGGCCGGGACATCGACCGGAACAAGACGCTGATCAGCTACCTGGGTGGAGCTGAGGGTCGGTTCGTCGACCACGAGCTCTGGAACCCGTACGCGATCGGCGCCAACCACCAGTCAGGACCAAACATCATCTTCGAGCCGCTGGCTTTCTTCAGCGCTTTCGCAGATGAGACTATCCCCTGGCTGGCGACGGACTGGAGCTACAACAGCGACTTCACCGAGCTGACAATCAACCTCCGGCAGGGGGTGGACTGGAGCGACGGTGAAGAGTTCAACGCAGACGACGTTGTCTACACGCTCAACACCCTGAAGGACCTGAAGGAACAGGTTCGCTGGGGAACTGACATTGACAACGCCATGAACAGGGCCGAGAAGACGGGCAGCCACCAGGTCAAGGTGTTCCTGGACAGGCCCGACCCCCGGTTCATGTTCCTGCTGACGTACAAGTTCGACATCGGCGTCTACATGGTTCCTGAGCACCACTACAACGGCCAGGACTGGACGACGTTTAAGGACTTCGACCCTTCGAAGGGCTTCCCGCTCTCGACAGGCCCGTGGCAGGTGGTTTCCGGCTCGCCTGAGCAGAAGATCATCGACCGCAAGGACTCGTGGTGGGGTGTCGGACAGTCGGACCTCGGTGCCTACGCCAAGCTGCCGGAGCCAGAGCGGATCATCTATCTGCCCACTCCGGACCAGACCGCCCGTGCCCAGGCCCTGATCGCCGACCAGGTTGACTACTCGGCGATGACGACCCCGGCCGTTATCCAGGACGTGCTGGACTCCAACTCGGACCTGATAACGCACACCGGTACCGATAGCCCGCTGGGCTACGTGGACTGGTGGCCGGTTTCGCTGGCGTTCAACAACAGCGGTAAATTCGGTCCTTACGACAACCCTGACGTCCGCTGGGCGTTCAGCAAGTACCTGGACCGTGAAGAGCTGAGGCAGGTGGCGTATGACGGTGCAGCGGCGTTCAACCCGCTCACCATGCCGCAGTACCCGCCGCTGCAGCCCTACTTCGACGCTGTCGCTCCGATACTTGCGGAGCACGACACGACTGAGTACGACCCGGACGAGGCTGATTCGCTGCTCACAGGAGCAGGGTTCAGCAAGAATTCGGACGGCATGTGGGCGGACGCGCAGGGCAACACGATCAACTGTGAGATCATCGGGTTCAGCCCTTGGGTTGACCTCGGTCCGATCACAGCTGAGCAGCTGCGCAAGCACGGCATCAACGCAAGCTACATTCAGCCGCCAGACGCTTCGAGCAGGATGGCTGAGGGTAACTTCGAGTGCTTGATGTTCGGCCACGGTGGCTCTGTCCGTGACCCGTACTTCACCATGAAGCTGTACCAGTCGGCTTCGGTGAACATCCCGGGTGGTCACCAGGTGAACTTCTACCACTGGGAGAACGCCGAGTGGGACCGCCTGACGGACGAGGTCGCTAAGACCGACCCCGAGAACCAGGCCGCAGTGATTGAGCTGTACAAGGAAGCTATGGAGATCTGGCTGGAAGAGCTGCCAGACGTTCCGATCCTTGAGTTCTACCACCGCATCGTGATGAACGAGGCGCGCTGGACGAACTGGCCGCAGGGTTCAGACACCGACGGCTACGTGAACGAGGCCTCTTGGCACCTTACGTGGTCGCTGGTCCTGCACCGAATCGAGGCTGTCAACTAGCTCAGGCTGATTGACCGCTGAGGAAAGCCCCGCCGGAACTCCGGCGGGGCTTTCTGTTTCGTTCGAGGTCTAGCTGCGCTCCTGGCAGGCGGCCTGGCGTAACCGGGACTGCGCTCGCAGCGGTGGGCCTGGCTGCTCAGGTAGCCAGAGAAGGCGAGCATACTGGCGTGCGGCGCAAGGCACGGTGAGCAGGAGCAGTAGGCCTGCTCAGCATCTAACGAGGTCCGAGGCCGTAGTACGCGCGCGAGCGTGAGGGAGCAGGACGATCAGAGACGCAATTCCCGGCTGCCAGCAGGCGAGCGGGACGCTGACAAGAGCTTGCCGGCGCCTAATTATAGGTGTCCGTCGAATCGAGCGGCTTAGCTGAACCGCTCAATCATCACGTCGCAGACCTTCAACGCCTCTTCGGAGTTTGGGCCCTCGCACATGAGGATCATGTTGCCGAGGATCACGAAGTCGCCGTAGCGGGCCGTGTAGTTGCAGCCCGAGTGTGCGACGCTCCTGTTGCACTGCCGCCGGTCCTTGGCGCCTTCCTCCCATTGCACATCGTCTCCAACCACCTGCGCATCCTCGCCAGTGACCGACTCAGCCCAGCTCGTGCCCATCTCGACAGCATCGGCGTGCGAGCCGTAGAAGCGGACCTCGTACTCTTTACGCTCCAGCAGAGCGTTCCAGGCGCCAGTAGCCCCGGGCAGATCGCTGACGTCGTACTCTTTCGGCGTCTTGGCGCCGGTCGCCTGGATATCCTCGATCGTGTACGTGCGGCCGTTGTCGACAACCTGCCTGGCCGATCCGTCGCCTCCACTGCCTACACCGTCAGACCCGCCGTTATCAGAGCCGCAGGCCACGGCCAGCATCAGCAGAGCAGAAAGGCCGACCAGCGTGGCGAACAGCCGCCGCTTGCCAGAGTCAGTTCGAATCATGTTGAACCCCATCAGGCCAGAGATGTCGATGTTGAGCAACCGTACCGGCGACGGCAACGCGCGGGAACCCGCGACACCCGCGGCTAATGCCGCAGGTGTTGAAGGGTCGCCGAAGCCGGGGTGAAAGATACTACGAAGGCTGCATCGCATCCAGCAGGGCTTCGCAGTTGTCGAGCGCTCCCTTGGAGTCCTTGCCCTGGCACATCAGGATCATGTTGCCGCGCACGACGTAGTCACCGTACTTGGCGTTGTCACACTTTCCAGAGTGGTGCCCGCCGTTTCCGGCGCACTGGCGGCGCTGTGTCAGGCCCTCGTCCCAGCGCTGGACGTCCGCCAGCACAACCGCATCCTCGCCGGTTGCCTCGTCTGCATATGAGACTCCGGGGTTGAGTGCCACCTGGTGAGACGGGTAGAACCGTACCTCGTACTCCTGCCGGTTGTACGGGTCGTTTCCGAAGAAGCCGTAGTAGGCCTCAGTTGCGCCTTCAAGGCCCTCGACGTCGTAGGTCTTGCTCTTCTTGAAGTTGGCGGCCAGCAGGTCGTCGAGTGTGAACACCTCTTCCGGCATGTCGATCTTGGCGAAGCCCGAAGAGCCGCCAGACCCGACACCGTCCGATGCGCTGCCATCGCCATTGTCAGAGCCGCAGGCCACCGCCAGCAGCGCCATCGCCGTCAACATAACGATCAAGCCAAGGGACTTCCGGCGAAGAAGCCTCAGGTTATATGTGTTGTCCATCTTGCCTTCTCCCTGATAGACACGCCTTTTCCGCCCCCGTGCGCTCTGTCTCCGTGGACAAAACCGGCGACTTTCGAACTGTTCGGGACGTTGCCCTGAACTACGAACTCGACCGGGCCCGAGTTTGGGTTTGAGTTCCAGATTCGAAAGTCAGACGAGTATACCTCACGCAACGGGGCCATCTGATTCTGCCATCGGCGTGGTTTTGTACTGCGTCAACGCAGCGCATCGACGATCCCTGTGCATTGTTCGCGGGCGTGTTCCAGATTCCGCCCTTCGCACAGCATCACCAGGTTGCCGAATATCACGAAATCCGCATACCTGGGCTGCGCCGAGCTCCTGCTGGCTCCCGGTCCAACCACTTTTCGTCGGTCGTTGATGCCTTCTGGCCAGCTTGATAGCGACCGGTCTAGCACGGCGTCGTCTCCCGTGACCTCTTCGGCCTGCGACGTTCCTGCAGAGATCGCCACGGCGTGTGACGGATATACACGGACCTCGTAGTCGAACGGGTCGCTGCTGGAGGACGATCTCCAGAACCCGTAGTAAGCGGCGTCGGCCTCAGTCAGCCCTGCAACGTCGTATGTCTTCGAGACCTTGTAGTCGATGGCCAGGAGATCGTCGATCGAGTAGGTTGCCTCGGAGTCCGAGACCCTGACGAACTCGGAGGAAGAATCAGATCCAGATCCGCCACAGGCCATGATCAAGATGAGGACGACCAACACAAGGAGCATCGTCAGCGCGCGTGCGGTGCGAGAACGAATCAATGCTGCAGGTCGGGCCGGCGATCTCATCAGGCTACGAGGCCTCCAGCGCGTCGATCAGGTCCGCGCATCGCTCGTGAGACTGCTCGACCTGCCCGCCCGGGCACAGGATGACAAGGTTGTTGTAGATGACGAAGCCGGCGTACTTGGGACCTATGCCGCTCCGGGCGCCACCTCCGCCGCCCGCGCCGATGATCGTCCGACGCTCCTTGACGCCTGCCTTGAAGGTGGCGGTGGACTCATCGAGCACCGCATCATCGCCCGTTCCCTCCTCGGCAGGCGCAGTGCCGAGCTCGACCGCCGCTGAGTGGGAGTCGTAGAAGCGGACCTCGAAGTCGAGCGGGTCGCGTCCAGACTCGCTCCAGAACCCGAAGACGGCTTTGCTTGCGCCGGGCAGGCCTTCGAGGTTGTAGTCCTTCGACTGCCTGAAGCCGGTGGCGGCCAGCTGGTCGGAGGCGAAAGTGGCTCCGGTGTCCTGCACTCGCTCGAAGTCAGATGAGCTGCCGGAGCTCGAGCCGCAGGCCGTGGCGACGAGAGCGACTATGAACATCGCGGCCAGCGCGAGCCGTCCGGGTTTTGATCCTGCTATCAGGACTCTTGCCATGTGTTCGGGTTTCGTGTGCGGACAGTATGCAGTCTCGCCGTTGCCAGGCGGCGGCATTGTAAGGCACTCTGTCCGGCCACGCCGACGTAACGGAACCTGTGCCGTTTCTCGCCGACTGCCGCCGATTTCAATTCCGCGCCCGCCGTTGTAAGCTCCACTCCCGCTAGCCAGCGCCGAGGGAGAGCCAATGCAAAACGAAATCGAGAAGGTTGCTTCGGAAAACGCCATCGTCGGCGAGGGACCGGTCTGGGTCCCGGAGCGGCAGGTCCTTTACTGGACCGATATCCAGGGCGGCCGCTTCTGGGAGTACGACCCGGCCTCGGGCACGAACACTCAGCTTCACGATGGAGATTTCGTCGCCGGCGTATCTGTCAACGAGCCGGGCGGATTGACTGTTGGCACGTGGGAAGGCGTGAAGCAGTGGCGCTCCGATGACGACTGGAAGTGGCTGCACCACGGCGAAGTCGACGGCGAGCCGATCAAGCTGAACGACGTGATCGCGGGGCCGGACGGCAGCTTCATCGGCGGCAGCGGCCACCTCGACTCCTGCGCTGTGTTCCGCTTCAAGCCGGATGGCACGGCCGAGATCCTTGACCGCGGCATTGGGCTCTGCAACGGCATGGGCTTCTCACCCGACCTCAAGACCTTCTACTCGACCGACTCCGTGGCCGGCGAGATCTACGCCTGGGACCACGACGCCTCGTCAGGAGGCGTGAGCAACAAGCGAGTCTTCACGACGGTCGAATCATCGGTCGGCATCCCGGACGGCATGACCGTCGATGCGGAAGGCTTCGTCTGGTCCGCGATCTGGTACGGCGGAATGGTGGTCCGCTTCGACCCGGACGGCAAAGAGGAGCGCAGAGTCGAGATTCCCGCGGCGCAGACCTCGAGCGCAATGTTCGGCGGCAAGGACCTGGACGAGCTGTATGTAACGACCGCCTCGTTCGGCTCGGACGGAACGCTCTCAGGCATGGAGCCGCCAGGCTTCGATCTTTCGACCTACCGCGGCGGCGACCTGTTCAGGGTGAAGGTCGGAATCCAGGGCAAGCCGGAGTTCCAGACGCAGTTCCCGGTCTCGTAGGGCGATGAGGCCGTTTCGTGCCACAGCCAGTTGACGACGAGCGAGTTGCGAGCCGGTTCGGCGATTCGCACGAAGCCGTGGCGGACCAGGACGTAGGACCGCGTGAGGTCAGAACGGGAACGCGGTTTCGGTACGTCGGGCTTATCGCCTTTCTGCTGATCGTTTTCGGCGCACCGGCCGCGCTCTTCCGCTTCGATAGTGAGCCGTCATTCGACCAGGCATCGCTCGACCGGCTGAACAGCGTTCAGCCCGAGTTCGTGTTCCTCGGCAACTCGCTGCTGGAGACGCGCATCGACCCCAACCGTCTGAACGAGCTGCTGAACGATCGGGCGGCGGTTTCTCTGGCCGTTGAAGGCTCGCAGTCGGCCGTCTGGTACCTCCAGCTCAAGAGCCTGGTGGCTGCAAGCGATTCGCCGCCCGATACCGTCTTCGTCTTCTTCCACAACGACCTGATCACGAAGCCTCAGGAGGCGTTGGACGGCCGCAACAGCGACCTGATCGAGTCGCTGGTGACCGGAGATGGCGCGGAGTTCGAGGAGATCCTGGATTCCAGCCGCACTGCTCATCAGAAGACGGTTGCAACGCTTCAGCAGGTCTATCCGCTGCAGGAACACGGAACCGCCGCCCGCGATGGACTGTCCGAGGCTGCGGCAGCACTCTTTCCGTCTTCGCGGTCTGAGCTTTCCTCCAGGGCCGATGATGCTTTCGCTTTCCAGCACAGGCGAGAGCCCGAAGTTACGGACGAACTACCGGAAGCTTCGAAGCCCTTCCAGGAGGCGGTATCGAACTCATTCTTGCCGACGATGCTGCAAGTAGCGGAAGAGGCGGGGATTCGACTGGTCTTCGTGCGAGTGCAAGCCCGTCCGAACGAAGACGGGTCGCCGAACCAGAGCGAGAGCATGCGCTTCTACGCGCAGGACCTCGGCTACTACCTGAAGGCGAACGGCGCTGACTACGTCGACTTCACTGGCAACCCGGCGGTGGACGCCGCGCTGTACTACGACAGCTTCCACATCAGGCAGCGATACCTGCTGGACTACACCGAGCTGTTCTTCCGTGAGATGGCCGAATACTTCGACGTGGAACGGCAGCAGTGACGTTCCAGACGCTGTCGTTTGTCGCGCTTCTGATCGCGGTGCTGGCCGTCTACTGGCTGCTTGGCCGCCGGCAGCAGAATGTCCTGCTGCTCGCCGCCAGCTACGTCTTCTACGGCTACGTCGATCCGCTGCTGACGCTGCTGCTCGGCGGCTTCACGGTGGTCACTTACTTCGCAGGGTTAGGCGCTGCGCATACCGGCAATCCGGCAGACCAGAGCAGACGGCGACTTTCGCTGGCGCTCGCGATCGCTTCGACCATCGCCGTGCTGGTCGTCTTCAAGTACCTGGGCTTCTTTGTCGACGGAGTCAGCGATCTCGTCGAGAGCATCGGCCTCGGCACCTTTTCGAGCCACCTGAACATCATCCTGCCGATTGGGATCTCGTTCTACACGCTGCAGTCGCTCGGCTACGTGATCGATGTCCACCAGGGCCGAATCGCTGTACGTCGCAACCTGATCGACTTCGCCCTGTTCGTCTCCTTCTTCCCGCAGCTGGTCGCCGGTCCGATCGAGCGGGCGTCGAGGCTGTTGCCACAGTTCGAGACTGACCGCAGGTTCGATGCGGACGACGCAAAGGACGCGGTCACGCTGTTGCTGTGGGGCTTCTTCAAGAAGCTGGTGATCGCAGACAACGTGGGCGTGATTGCGGACAGCGTGTTCGCCGCCGAGTCGCCGGGTTTCGCCCTGTTGTGGGTCGGCGTGCTGGCGTTCGGGCTGCAGATCTTCGCCGACTTCTCCGGCTACACCGATATCGCACGAGGAACTGCGCGACTGTTCGGCATCAGGCTGTCGGCGAACTTCGACCATCCGCACATCGCCCGCTCGCCCGTCGATTTCTGGAGGCGCTGGCACATCTCGCTGTCGACGTGGTTCCGTGACTACGTCTACGTACCGCTCGGCGGCTCGCGTGTCGGCCGCGGCAGGTACGCGCTGAACCTGATGACTACGTTCCTGCTGAGCGGGCTGTGGCACGGCGCTTCACTGAACTTCGTGCTCTGGGGCGGCTATCACGGAGCGCTGGTGCTCGGGCAGAGGTCGCTGGCAGCTGTGGCGCCGCGGAGCGTGGTACGAGCAGTCTCGGCGATGCCGCTTGCTGCGGTGCTGACGTTCCTTCTGGTGACGGTAGGCTGGCTGTTCTTCCGCGAGACCGACATCGGCCACACCTGGCAGCTGTTACGGAGCTCGCCTTTCGATGAGGATGCCCGGAGCCTGGAGCTTGCGGGGTTCCTGCTGGCGCAGGTCGCCGTCTACTCGTCGCCGGTCTGGATTCACACGCTGATCGCTGGTCAGCGCCCGGAGGCGGCGTTCGGCGTCGTGTCGCGTGCGGTCAGGCTTGCAGGCTCACGGACCGTGACGGCGACCGCTCTGTTCAGCGGAATCTTGCTGATGAGAAGCCCGGCCGGGGGCGAGTTCATTTACTTCCAGTTCTGAGCGCCGGGTACGACAGAATCGAGCACGACGACTCCGCTGTCCGCCGCCAAACCGGACTCGGTCCGCTGATCAGTTCCCCTGCAACTGGTCCGGCAGGTCGCGGCAGTTCTTCGAGGGGTCGTTGCCAGTCCGGCCTTCACCCTCGCAGAGCAGGACCACGTTCCCGAGAATCCTGAACTCGGTATAGGTCGGGAACTGGTTTGAGCAGACCCTGGGCTCAATCGTGTCGCCAGACGGCCTCGACTGGAACGAAACATGGACGACCGTCGAGTCTCTCTCAGCGCCGCCGCTTTCCCGATGTTTCACAGCGCTCTGTCCCTGCGCATCACGGCACGAGATGCGGTCGATCACGCCGACGGCCTGGCCGTCCTCTCCGGTTGCGGTCTGTTCCTTCGCTGCCTGAAGCCCCTGGACCTTCGCTACCTCAGCCGACGGATACACCAGGATGCCCAGCTCCTTCGTGTTCAGGAAGCCCCACTTGGCCTCGATCGACTCCGGGTACTCGAGCACGAAGTCTTTCTGTTCCTTCCACCCGAGGCTCTTCAGGTTGGCGCTCGAGAAGGTGGCGGTCGACTCGATCACGAAACGGGAGTCGTCGCCGTCTGATCCGGAGCCGGGTCCGTCGTCGGTGCCGCACGCTGCAAGCGCTGCTACGAGCGCCAGTATCGCGGGGAGAAACACCCGCAAGCGGATGTCGGCTGAGAATCGGTTCATCTGGGTTCCTCCGGGCGTTTCGACTCGGATACCGGCCGGTCTCGCTATCCGTGCAGCGGCGGCCATTGTAGATGGCGGCGACGCAATTCCCAAACTCGGTAGCTGTTCCGCGCTGAAACGAGGGCGGCTTACTGCACCGGCTCGACGATCTCGTGCAGCGTGTTGACTTCGAGGCCGGTGAGCGTCTGCTGGCGTCCGCTGGGCCAAGAGATCGTGATCGATTCGACCATTTCAGCCGGTCCGGCGCCGAAGTTGAGGTCCAGCGAGCTCATCGAGAGGAAGGTCGAGGAGCCCAGCACTTCCTGCACCTGCGCCACGGGCTGGCCGTCGAAGCCGGTTGCCGTCACTACGACTCGTGCACCGATGGCGTCGGCATTCGAACCGGTGCCGTCGATCCCCATCCGGCCTTTCAGCCTCAGCGCCACCCAGTTGTTGTCCGTCTCGCCGTTCATCCAGACGAACAGCGGGCCGCTGACGACGAAGCGCTCGCCATCCTCGTCCAGCGATTCGCCGTTGCTGTTGGTGGCGATGAGATCGACCGCACCGTCGCCGTTCAGGTCGCCGACCGCGACGCCCTTGCCGTTCTCGTGGAACTCGGGTCCGAGCCGCCGTCGCGCCGCATCGGCGTTGGACCTGATCGGGTCCGAGGACGAGTAGTCCACGCCAAGAGAGTCGACAACCCTCGCCTCGTAGGTGACGTCCTTGAGACCATCTTCCGTGTTCTGGAGGAGCCTGCCGAAGCCCGGCGCAAGCAGGCCGTTCGGGCCTTCGCCGCGCGCCGCCAGCGCTCCGATCCAGTAGAGGTCCTGGTCACCGTCATTCTCCATGTCGAAGAACACGGTGCCGAAGCCGAACTCGTACGCCTGCAACCCGGACGGAAGGTCCCAGCCATCTGCGAAGAACTCTTCGTTCAGCGAGACCGGTGGCAGAACCCTGCTGCGTTCGACTTCGGTGGCTGCTGCCACGTCGCTAAAGCGGCCGCCGGTGTTCTCAAGCAGCAGGTGGTAGCAGGTGCCCCAGCCCTGCTGCGCCGAGTACGCGCAGTCGCCGCCCGGTGGGATCGGTTGCGGGGTGTTGAACCTGTGGAAACCCATATTGGTGACGAACACGTCGAGGTCCAGGTCGCCGTCATAGTCGCCGAGCGCAAAACCCATCCACTGGCCCGAAAGACCGATCCCCATCTCGTCCTCGACAGGTGTGAAGGCGATCGCCCCGCCGATCGTGTCGTTTCGGTACAACTTCAGCCGGTCGCCGTCGTCTGCGATCCACAGGTCGGGATCGCCGTCATCGTCGTAGTCAAAGAACAGCGTCGCCCATGTCTGTCCCGCCGGGTCTCCGGCCACATGGTCGTTGGCGTCGCTCTGCGTGGCGTCGAACGCCTGTATCGGCTGGCCGTTCGGTCCGGGGAACGTAATCGGGACGCCTGACTCGCTGAGCATCGTCACCTGCGGGCTGACCAGGCCGGATTCCACGGTGAGGTCGGCGAAGCTGAAACCGCCCTGGTTGTGGTAGAAGACGTTGAAGTGGCCGTGGTGCCGAGCGTCATCGAACCGCACGAAATCCTGATCCGCGCGGTTGCCGATGAAGAGGTCGAGGAAGCCGTCGCCATCGACGTCTGCGCAGGACACGCTCATGGTTGACCTGAAGTTGCCACCCTGAGGGAACGAACTGAGGGTCACGTCCTCAAAGGCGCCGTTGCCGAGGTTCCGGTAGAGCCTGTCGAGCGACACGATGCCGAGCACAGGCTCTTCAGAGATCGAGCGGTAGTCGAGACCATCACCGATGCGGCCATGTCCGCCCACGTACAGGTCCTGGAAGCCGTCGTTGTCGAAGTCGCACGCCGCCACGGCGGAGCTGTTCTGCTCTGGGATCTCGACGCCTGCCTGCGCGGCCACATTTGTGAAGGTGCCGTCGCCGTTGTTCCTGAACAGCCTGTTGTTGTCGCCGCGGACGATCTGTATCGGAGCTGCGATCTCGGCCGAGGTGACATAGAAGTCAAGGTCGCCGTCGCGGTCATAGTCGAATATGGCGACTCCGGGATAGCGGTTCTCGATCAGAGCGTCCGGGCCGATCGCCGGCGCGATGTTCTCGAACGGCGCGAACTCGTCCGCAGCTGCGACACCGTCACCGACGCCTCGCCGGGTGAACTCGCCGCCAGACGCGCCGCTCGAGTCGGCGAACAGCTCGTCGAACGATCTCGATTCGGTGGTGCCCGCCACGCGTGCGCTGAGGCCAGAGTCCTCCCATATCAGCGTCCCGCCCGCCAGCACCAGCAGACCGCCCAGTGCCCCGACTCCCCAGGTGGCGGTGGCAAAGGTCGCCAGCGCCCGTTTTGGCATGATCTTGCGCAGGCCCCAGAACGTCACCGGCCCGCCCGCCGCGGCCGTGAAGAGCAGCGTCGCCGCAGGCGCCGTGCCCATGCCCATGATGAGCAGCAGGGCGACCAGCGGTATCTCGAACAGCAGCGGCACATTGATGAGCACGCCGAAGGTGGCGGCGATTAGCACGCCTCTCAGGTCGTTGCCAAGGTACTCGGCGATCGTCTCGGGGCTCAGCCACTGGATGAACAGGCCGCTGGCGAACCCGGCGAGGATCATCACCGGCGCAAGCCGAATGAAGTAGCCGATGCTCGACTTCGCCCACGCGCGTCCGCCCTCTTCGAAGGCCTGCCGCCACGTTCCGGGCTCTTCTGGCACCAGGTCGTCGGTATCAACTGGCAGATCGAGTTCCTCGCCGCGGTCCTTGCGCACCGTCATCACGACGATGGGACCGATGATGACCGCACCGACAACCGCGAGCAGCAGGCGGCTTAAACCGAGGATCGGCGAGAAAACGAAGAAGACCATTGCCAGCGCCGGGACGTTCATGGTGGCGGAGCCCTGGACCATGGCGATGGCGCCTTCCAGGTTGGCTCGCTTCCTGAACGCGGACGAGACCGGCACGATGCAGGCCGAACAGAGGTTCATCACCGGCCCGATCGCTGCGCCCTTGACGGTGCGTGCGAACAGCCCGCCTGATTGGAACGACCGTCCGGGTCCGTTCGGGAAGAGGAACGACTCGGCCAGCCCGGCGACCAGGAAGGCGAAGGTCATGCCAACGGTAACGAGCCGCAGGTAGTTGACGGAGAACGAGAACCACTTGTCTACGAACCCTTCGCCTGGCTCGCGGTCGATGCAGAAGCCCTGGAAGCACTGCTGCGCCGGCGAAGTGACAGCGTCGAGGTCTTCGCCGACGATTCCGATCTTCGGAAACCTGTTGAGCGCGAAGAAGAGGCCAAGCATCAGGACCAGGAGCGTGATGCCGATGACGCGCTTCTTGGCTGTGAGGCTGGCCAGCTTCTGCGATTGAAGCGGGTAGGTCAGCGGGTTGCTAGACACGGCACACCCGGCCTGGTCGGTTACAAGCCAGGCCGAGCGCGAGATCGCCGAGAGTTTCCGGCGTCGTGCTGCTGTGGCGTTGCGCGGGTTTCAAAGAGCTACTTCTTGAATATCCGGTCTCTGAGCCTGCTTGCGAAGTCGGACTCGCCTTCCGCAGCCGGCAGCAGGACCCACAGCAGGAACAGGGAGCCAAACACTGCGGCAGGCAGCGTCGCTTCTAGCCACCACTCGGGCATCGTCAAATCTCCTGTTCCGACGGGTTTTGATCGCGTCCGAAGTGACCGTGCAGGCGCGGGCGCTGGCTGATCATACGCCTCGCCGCAGTATACGGACGTTGCTGTCGAACGCTACCGGCTAACGTGGCCGATCCGGCTGACCGGAGATGTTGCGTTTGTGAGTATCCGGCCGCTGTCTCCGTTGATCACGTACAGCGCGTAGCTCGTTCCGAGTGCGCCCGGCGCGCCGATCATCGAGAACTCGATCTCGATCAGCCAGCCCGGAGGCGTGAGGTTTACGGAGGTCGGGCCTTCGAACAGTGCGGCGACGCGGTCGATGTTGTCTTCTCTGATCGGCAGAGAACTGCCCTTGATGCCCACCGTTCCGAGCGACCGCAGGTTGTCGTAGAGGTCCTGCGACGCTGTCAGCGCGATCTGTACGGCGTCTGGAGCGGTCAGTGCAGGCTGCGGCGAAGGGCTGTCGGTGAGCGTCGGCATAGAGTCCGGTGGCGGCTCATCTGTCCTCGGTGAGCATGCCGCAACAAGCCAGATACTCACTACCAGCAATACCGAAATTGCGATCCGCACGGGTATCATCGCGGTGGCGCCGCGCTTCGCCCGCCAGGCCGTAGCGCGTCTCGACCTTCACCTGATGCCATCATCCCGACCACGTACGGACCCGACTTGACTCGACCGCCGGACACCATAGACGCCTTCCAGGACAGGATCGTTGAGCTCGAGCGCATTCGCACCGAGATCTCGCGGCGGCAGCGCGTCACGCTCCTGGCTTTCATGCCGCTCGCCGCTGCCATGGCGCTCATCATTCCGTACATGCAGATCGTCATCACGCTGCAGGACGCCGACTACTACTACATCCTGGAGAGACCCGGCTGGTCGACCTACCTGCGGCTGGCCAGCCCCGCGCTGTTCGCCGGTCCGATCGCGGCCGGGATCGTTGTGTTGATCTTCCGGCAGCTCGACGACCTGCTCCCGACGCTCGGGCGGATGCTGATCTTCGGCGCCGCTTACGGCTTCATCATGCCGTTCCTCACCGGCCTGTTCACTCCGCTCAACCTCTTCGTCATCGGCGTCACGGGCGTCTCGAACGTCACCGGCCAGGGCTCCGTGCAGCAGATGATCGGCGACTGGGTCTTCTCAACGCCCATGTTCACCTTCCTGTTTTGGATGGACTGGTTGGGTCCGGGGATACTTTTCGGTCTCTGCGCCGGGCTGATCTTCTGGGCGGTCGTGAAGCTGGCAGGACCGATCGAAAGCGCGGCGCGGGCGAGGTGGATCTTCGCCGGGTCGGCGCTGGCGAGCGTCGTCATACTGTTCCTCGTAACGGTGTGGCCGTTCGGCCTGTTTTCGTTTATGTTCGAGACCTTCCTCTAAGCCCCGCTGAAAGTAGCTTCAGTTCCCTGGAAGACAGCGAATCCAGCATCTGGCGCCGTCCGTCCGGCCACTCTCCACGGCCGCCCGGTTCAGTTCCGCGTGCCGCCAGGCCTTCACCGGCACAACAGGGTCGAAACGAGCGGTCGCTCTTCGAGACGTGGGACCCTGAAGCGGCTCGCATCAACGCCGACGCAGTCGCGGTAAGCGGCAGCCTGACGGGCATCGTCATCAGGACGTTCCTGTCGGCGCGAGTGGTCCGGCGGTTCCTGCTGATGATCCTCATCATCTGGCTGAGCGCGACGGTTATGTTCATCCTGCCTCGCCAGTTCGGTCTGAACCCATCGAACGCCGGTCTCTTCACACCCTCGCCGCAGGTGCAGCGCATGAGAGAGATCGACACTCAGCTTCGCGAGGAGTTCGAGAAGTTGTCTGCCGCGAACGCTGAGGACGGCGTGATCGACGAGTTGGAGGCCGAGCGAGTCCGGATACTCGAGGATCTGATCGCGCTGAACGATGACAGGCTGGCTCTGACCGCTTTCGAGCAGCAGTTCGGTTTCGGAGAGCCGATCATCGTCCAGTACAGGAACTACATCTCGTCGCTCGCGAGGTTCGACCTCGGCGCGTCGCGCCGCTTCTTCCCGGTGTCGGTGTTCTCCGTGATCCGCAACTCGCTGTTCTGGACGCTGGGGCTTGTCGGTGTCTCGACGGTGATCGCGTTCACGATCGGATCGCTGGCCGGTGGGTTCATAGGATGGCCGGGCGCGCCAAAATGGACGCGCTGGGGGATCACACCGCTGCTGGCGGCGTCGGCGATCCCGTACTACCTGCTGGGTTGGATACTGATCTGGTTCCTGGCGTTTCGCTGGGGCCTGTTCCCGCTATCGGGAGGCTGGGACCATTTCGATCCGCTGATGAGCCCGGGCTGGAACCTGCCGTTCATCATTAGCGCGCTGTACCACTCGATACTGCCGGCTTTCTCGGTGATCCTGGCGACGACGGCATTCTGGACCGTTTCGATGCGCGGCCTGATGGTCAACATGCAGGGCGAAGACTACATGGTCTACGCATCGGCGAAGGGCCTCAAACCGGGACGCATCTTCTTCCGCTACGGTCTCAGGAACGCGCTACTGCCGCAGTTCACGGGGCTCGCAGCCTCGGTCGGGTCGCTGCTGACCGGCGTCCTGCTGGTGGAGCTGGTGTTCGACTATCCAGGCATCGGCTTCCTGTTCTGGCAGTCGATACGGCAGGAAGACGTCACGATGATGACCGGCATCGCCTTCGTCGTGATCGTGCTGCTCGCCGTCGCCATGTTCCTGCTCGACCTGTTATTGCCGTTGCTAGACCGCCGGATACGCGACGACCAGTCGTGATTGCCGGGCGACCGGGCGTTGTAGAATCCGTCCACGATATGAGTCGCTGAGATTCGTGAGGTCAGGCTCGCTGTTTCGCATTCGAACATTAGCTTTTCTGCTGCTGACGCTGGTGCTGTCGATCGCCATCGCCTGCGGGTCTGACGGCGGTAGCGAGTCGTCGGGCGATGGTGACGTGCAGAGCGGTGCGGACGACGTCCAGATCGAATCTGAAGTCACGAACCCCGATGGATCGTTCAACCCCGATTCGTTTGTCGCTGCCGGGTGGAAGAAGTCGAAGCAGTACTCGACCGAGACGGTGCCAGACGCCAGCGAGATCTGGTACGGCTTCTTCAGTCAGCGGGACATCGAGATCCGGTTCTACGACAGTCACGAAGACGCGTTGAGCAAGGGCGTACCGGTTGCCGAGTCGGCGATAGCAGACAGCGTTAAGCGCTCGCGTGGCGGTCGGTTGCTGGACGTGAGCGGCGGCTCTTTCAGCGCCTACAACGGCTACGTCGTTGCCGGTAACGCGGTCCTGTTGTGCGAGCTGGACATATCGCACTGTCGAGACCTGGTGGCGAACCTCGAGTAGCTGCGTTCGCGTAGTCCGTTGCGGCTACCTCTGATCGGACAGCCGGACGATCCAGTCTTTGTCACGCAGCTCCGTGAAGCTGTAGCGCTGGATGAAGATCAGCCGCTCGGTGTCCGACTCCCGCGCTGCCATCACCACGGACTGGCCGCGCGCCAGCGGTATATCGAAGATGAACATCTCGCCGGGAGCGACCGGGCACTCGGTACAGCCCTGGTATGTGTCGACATCGCCGACCGACAGCGCGTCGTAGTCGCGGCCGAAGTCGCTCAGGTCGATGAAATCTTCGGCGTAGATGAAGTCCACCGTCTCCGCCGAGTCGTTCGTGACCTCTATGACAACCCGAGTAGGCTGACAGGCCACCGTTACCAGCGCCATCAGCCCCAGCAGGGTCAGTGCAAGTGCTCGTGATCGGCAGGTCATCAATGCGCGGCCCGGAAGCTGGATGCTTGTTGCCAGTTGTGTAAGTTCGTCCGGTAGTAAGCGGCGAATGGCGCCACGGCCAAGAATATCGAACCGGCAGGCATCGGTGATTGAAGCCAGCTTTCGATGCGGCAGCTTCGTAGGGAGGCATCCTGAGCTCCGATTAACCGCAGAGGCCCCGTCTCCCGCCCCGGCGCGCAGTCCCAAGATCGCCTAAGATTCTGGCACGGTTCAGAGCATCGAGAGAACGGACGTGCACACGAACACAGATCGCGTCCCATTCGTGGGCCGTGAACAGGAGATCGGTGAGCTAGAAACGGCGCTCGCCGGCACGATCGGCGGTCGTGGCGGGATCGTGATGCTTGTTGGAGATCCCGGCATCGGGAAGACGCGCATCATCGAAGAGGTTGAGCGGACCGCCGGAGACCGCGGCGCACTGGTCGTCAGAGGAGCCTGCTACGAGGGCCCGAGCACGCCGCCGTACTGGCCCTGGATACAGGCAATTCGCGCTCTTGCCACCGAGATTCCGGGCTCAGTTACCGATCAGCTCGGCGAGAGTGCCCACCTGATCACGGAGCTGGTTCCCGAAGTCGGCGTTGCGGCGGACGCACCGGCGCCGGACATCGACCCGCCGCTCGCCCGGTTCCGGCTCTTCGACGCCGTCAACTCGTATCTCGCCGCAGCCGCGGAGCACCGTCCGCTCGTCATAGCGCTCGACGACCTGCACTGGGCTGACAGATCATCGCTCGACCTCCTGGAGTTCGTCGCCCGCGACGTGTCCGCATTGCCGATCCTGCTAATCGGCGCCTACCGCGATGTAGAGCTTTCTCGAAGGCATCCGCTTTCTCAATCCCTGGCTGCTCTCGCTCGCATGCCGCGATTTCAGCGGCTGTCGCTCAAGGGACTCCCGCAGGACGAGGTCGGCCAGCTGGTCGATGCTATCTGGACCGCATCTCCGGGCCGAAATCTTCTTGACGAGATAGCAGACCGTACCGATGGCAACCCGTTCTTCGTGACCGAGCTGGCGCGGGAGTTTGCAGATGAAGCTCCCGGCCGCGCCAGTGGAGCGAGCCCGCCTGTGTTGAGGGTTCCTGAGAGCGTCCGCGAGGCGATAGG
This sequence comes from Dehalococcoidia bacterium, assembly GCA_028278465.1. GTDB lineage: Bacteria > Chloroflexota > Dehalococcoidia > Lucifugimonadales > Lucifugimonadaceae > JAJCYX01. The sequence goes on from JANQEF010000161.1 coordinate 19,053, forward strand.
AGTCCGGCTGAACCGGGTTTCAGACGAGTGCAACCAGGTGCTGCGGACCGCGGCTGTGGTGGGCAGAGAGTTCGGGTTCAACCTGGTCGCCTCCGTCGTCGACGAGATATCCGAGGCGGCGCTGCTCGACTTGATCGAAGAGGCGATCGGTGCGGGCCTGGTCCGGGAGCAGACCGCGGAAACGTACGAGTTCTCTCACGCGCTGATCCAGCAGACCCTGCTGGAGGAGCTTTCGGCCAGCCGGCAGGCGCGCCTTCATGCACGCATCCTCGACGCGCTCGAGGCGAAAGGGTTCGTTGCATCGCGAGCCAACGAGTTCGCCCATCACGCATCGAAGGCGGTCCTTGTAGTCGGGGAGGAGAAGGTAGCGCACTACTCGCGACTCGCCGGTGAGCGCGCTGAGGCCGCGTACGCGTGGCTTGAGGCTCAAACCTACTACGAGGAGGCGCTGGAGAGCCTGCCTTCAGATGCTTCGGACCGGGACCGCGCGACGATCCTCGCCGGTCTCGGGCAGGCCCAGTTGCACACGATGGTATATCCCGAGTGCCAGGTCGGCTGGGACAACATAGCCCTGGCCTTCGAACTCATGGACGAACTGGGAGAGCATGACGAGGCTTTCAAGATGGCGTTCAAGAGTTCATGGATAGTCAGCTACTGGCTGCACCGGACCGCGCCAACGCTTTCTCGTGCCCTCGAACTCGTTACTCCCGGTTCCGCAGAGGAGGCGATCCTCCAGCTGCGTTTCGCAGGGGCAGCGATGCTGGAACTGGGCGACTCTAAACTTGCGCACAGGTCCGCACAGAGAGCTCTCTCAGTCGCCAGGGATGTCGGTGACAGGCGGTTGGAATCGAATGTGCTCGGAGGCGTGTCGGCCCTCAGGCTCTGGGACGGTGATCTGAAGGCGGCATACCGGAATGCGGTTGAAGCGATCGGGATAGCGCAAGAAGAGAATCTGCCTGACGAGCAGATGATCGGACACTCCGGCGCCGCAGCCGCATCGCTTGCCCTCGGTGAGTCGAGCGATGCCTGGTCTCACATTCGCGGCCAGAGCGATCTCGAAAAGAGATACCGCTGGCCGATTACTGGATCGGCGTGGAACGCGCACCTCTACGGCTACTTGACGGGCGACAGAAAGCTGCTGGAGGAAGCCGCATCGGTGTTCGATGAAGAGTACTCGACAGACACCGTGGTCCAGCTGTTTGGTTCCCTGGGCAGATGGCAGCTTGGCGAAGAGAACGACCTCGAGCGGACTATCGCGACGGCTCGGCTCGAAGGCCGGGAAGGCTCAGTTACTCACCAGCGACAATCAAACATGACCTGGGTGGCCGTTGCTGCGTGGGCGACCGAACGGCACGGTGACTTGCTACATGCGGCGGAGTCGACACGAACTCTGCTCGCCGAGGGAAACCTGGCGCCGGTGATACGAGTGTATGCCCGAACCGCGCCGGGCCTGGCTGCGGTGGTTTCGAACGATGCCGGACTCGCGGCGGAGATCTATCCGGAGATCGCCCGGGTCCGCGGCAAGCTGGTGAGTTGGGGTTTGGCATTCTCCGGTGACCGTTTGCTGGGTCTCGTCGCGCACACGGCTGGGCTGCATGATGAGGCAATACAGCACTTTGACGAGGCGCTGGAGTTCGCCTCCCGTTCCGGCTACCGCTTAGAGGAAGCGGGCATCTGCCGCGACTACGCCGAATCACTGCTCCGTAGTCAGTCGCCTGACA
>JANQEF010000016.1 GCA_028278465.1 Dehalococcoidia bacterium
GACTCGAATTGCGAGAGTCTTCCTGCCGCTGGCGGTCCGCAACATCCCGAACCCGGTTGTGATCGACGGCTTCAGGTTCTACCACGGCGGCTCGGTCTCGACCTCGGTCTACTCGTACGTCTCCACCGAGTACGAGCCTGCGACGCTACGCCTGTTCAGGTCGGTACTGAAGCCCGGTGACGTGGTCTACGACGCTGGCTCCCACATCGGCTACTTCTCGGTGATCGCGGCGTCTATCGTCGGCCCGAGCGGTCACGTCTACTCGTTCGAGGCGTCTGGAGAAACCGCAGGCTATCTGCGCCAGACCGTCGAGGCGAACGGACTCCAGGACACAGTGACCGTCGTTGAAAAGGCGATCGCAGACAGAGTCGGAACGCTATCTTTCTCGGCGGCCGAATCCGGCTCCACCGCCCGAAAAATCGTGTCCGATGACACAAGCGAAGCGCGCCAGACTTCGGTCGAGGCGACCACGCTCGATGCGCACTGGGAGGAGAGCGGCGGACCACCTGTCCGCCTGCTGAAGATCGACGTCGAAGGCTACGAGCTGAAGAGCCTGCAGAACGCGCCTGATCTGCTCGCAGCAAGCCCGGACTGCGTGGTCGTGTTCGAGACCCGCACGCACAACCAGGCGATGCGCGAAGAGCATGTTGCGATCATGGAAGTGCTGACAGGAGCCGGCTTCGCGCACGCCTATGTGCTGCACGATGACCGCGCCGTCGAAGAGCTGTCCGTGGGCGCCGTCCCGGAGACAGCCAGGTTCGGCTACCTCAACATCGCCGTGTCGAAGCGGCAGCTTCCAGAACTGACCGCTGCTTCGAGTTGAGCCAAAGTGCTCGCTAATTGGCTCTTGCAGAACCGCGCAGGGGCTTGAGAGCGTTATGTACTCTGTTCAGAGATACCGCTCGCAAACCTGTTCCGAGCAAAGCGTGAGGCTGCCCGACAGCTCAACCGCCTGCCCGTGAACTCCAGAAGGTGTTGTTGTTGAACATCCGGTTGGGCCGCAAGAGGCTGATCGCCGTCGCCATCGGATTGCTGACGCTGTTCGTGCTGGTCTTTATGTCCGGCATACTGGTCGGCCGAGCGGTTGGAATCCCGTTCGTCAAGCGAGACCAGATCTGGACCATCGGCATCTACTCCGGGCCTTCGGCCACCGAGATGAGCCCGCACCCGCAGGCGCGAAACCCGGTCCTCACAGGGGCGGACGTCACCGACATCAATGCCACCTTCGTCGCTGACCCGTTCTGCACGCGGCACAATGGCCAGTGGTTCATGTTCATGGAGGTCTGGAACGCCGATACCGGACAGGGCGACATCGGCCTGGCCATCAGCGACGACGGCTTGAACTGGAACTACGACCAGATCGTGATCGACGAGGCCGGACACCTCGCCTATCCGCTGGTTTTCGAATCGGACGGCGAGTTCTTCATTCGCACCGGCGGCGAGCTTTATCGCGCCACCGACTTCCCGAGAGTGTGGGAGAAGGCGGGCATACCGATAATCCTGGGACTCGATGCCACGCTGTTCCAGCACGATGGCCGGTGGTGGTCACTCGGCTCGTTCGCGGACGACCTGTCGCTGCGGCTCCACTACACGGACAGCCTGGACGGCGAGTGGATCCCGCACCCGGCGAACCCGATCATCAAGAACGACAACAACTTCACCCGGCCCGGCGGCCGAGTCGTCCGTGACGGCGACAGGCTCCTGCGTTATGCACAGGATGGTGTGCCGTACTACGGCCTCGCCGTCAACGCCTTCGAGATCACGAAGCTTACGACGACCGAGTACGAAGAGCGGCGCGTATCAGACGTGCCGCTGCTGGAAGGGTCCGGCGCAGGCTGGAACGCACACGGCATGCACACTATCGACCCGCACCAGACCGGTCCGAACGAGTGGCTGGCATGCGTGGACGGCTGGAAGTTCTCGGAGCCCCGAATCTCGTTCACTGACGAGTAGAGCCGTTTCGAGTTGACGCGGAGCGGCCTTGCTGGCCTGCGATAGCGCTATTCGCTGGTCGCAGCCAGGTTCAGCAGCAGGATGTCGCCGTTCGAGCTCCAGACCGGCTGGTGTGGACCGAGCACTTCGGCCGGCAAGCCGTTGATCTTGAAGCTGATCGTCTCGCCCGGCGTCGCGCCCTCGTCGATGGCCGTCGACGGGTCATCCATGTACAGAGCCATCAGGCCGTACTTGCCCTCGGTCTCAACTTCGAACCTGCCGATCAGCACGCCCAGCGGATCGAAAGCGGTCACGATGTCGCCCACCGCCAGCGGTCGGCCGTCGAGCGTGCTTTCAGTGCTGAACGCGTTGACCCAGAACGGCGTCGGGTGCAGGGTCGCCGACACAGGCTCGTTGAGCGATCCTGCGGCATCAGGCGGAGCGACGTCGACCTGTATCGCGCCGGGGTCTTCCGCCGGCTCTGTCACAGGCGCGTCACCGGGCGCAGAAACGACAGGTCTTACCGGCGCGACGGGAATCGGCTCCCTGGACTCGAATAGCGCCGCCAGCTCCTCCACCTCTACGGCAGGAGCCGGTTGCTCGGGAACCTGCGCCCCCGCGGTATCGACAAAGATCTCCGGCTCGACCGAGCCTTCGTTCGACATGACCGCCCAGAAGGCGATGGAGGTCACCGTGACGCCGACGGCCAGCATCCGCATCCGCCAGCTGCCCAGGATCGTCCCGGCGATCGAAGTCTGTTGCACTGCCTGAATCTCTTGCGTCATCGGTCGGTCTCGGGGTAGCGCACCGCTACGGGTACCTCAGGGTCGTCGTCTCTGTTGCGTGGACCAGGTATCCCATGCCCGGCACCATCGAAGTCAGCGTGTTGAATTCGGGCGGGATGATCGCCAGGTAGGTCAGCGCCTCAGTAGCGAAACCTCTCACCTCATCGTATTTGCCATCTATCGACTGCAGTGCGGTGGCAACCGCCATTGGGCTATCCGGGAGATACGCAACGAGGTTCCATCCAGCAGTCAGCCCGATCGGCGTCGAAGACGGCAGTTTGGTGCCCTCCACGGTAAGCGTCGCGGGCGCAGACATCTTCAGCCAGTAGCCTCTGCCCGGGTCAAAGGCCGTCAGCGTATTGAGAGCATCCGACCGGTCGGGATCGAACACTACCGCCTGGCCGTTGACCACGGTGTTCAGCTCCATGTACTGGCCCTCGATAGATGACAGCACCGACCTTGCGGACGGATCGTCAGGCGCCACGTTGAGCGAGATCAGGTTCCAGCCCTCGAGCAGCGGGATGCTCTGCGTCGTTAGTTCGACCGGCACCGGCGTCGCGGTAGCGGTTGGCGCCGGAGTCGGAGTAGCCGTCGGCTGAGGCGCTGCCGTAGGCGTCGGCGCTGGAGCCTGGGTCGGCAACGGCAGCGGGGCCGGTGTCGGCTCAGACGGAGCGCTGAACGTCACAGGCGGCACCGGCGTAGGCGTGGGCGCAGGTGTGGGCACTGACGTCGGCTGCGGTGTCGGTGTCGTGCCCGAAATGG
>JANQEF010000057.1 GCA_028278465.1 Dehalococcoidia bacterium
GCATTTCCCGCCTGAGCCGTGGCGGTTCGAGGTTTGCCGCAACGAGATGACGCTGGATGATGGCTGGCTGGAGACCCCGGACCGGCCGGGGCTTGGCGTGGAGTTCGACGAGGCGGCGGCGCTGGAACATCCTTACCGACCGGTCGACCTGTACGAGCTGCACCGTCCGGGCAGCGACATCACACCGCCGAAGTTTATTGACCGGATCAGGTGAAGGGATGGGCCATCCCAGCTTGAGGAGGAATCGGAGAACAGGTCGGTTATCCTCTCACCGCGTCAACCCATCACCTACCCATCCATTCCACAGGACCCTCCCGCCATGACCTACGACATCGTTATCAAGAACGGCACCGTCATCGATCCTTCGCAGAACCTCCACGCGAAGAAGGACATCGCCGTCGCCGGCGGCAAGATCCGAGCCATCGAAGACTCCATCCCTGACAAAGACGCTCACGACGTCATCGAGGCCGACGGCCTTCTCGTCACGCCCGGCCTCGACGACCTCCACGACCACGTCTGGTGGGGCGTAGCGCACCTCGCCATCGAGGCCGACCCCGCCTGCGTCTACCGCGGCGTCACCACCGCCATCGACGCCGGCTCATCGGGCGCAAACACAATCGCCGGGTTCAACCGCTATGTCATGGACCAGGTGCACACCCGCGTCATGGCCTTCCTGCACATCTCGGGCATGGGCCAGCTCGACAACGACATCGGCGAGCTGCAGGACATCCGCTGGGCGCGGGTCGACAAGGCAGTCGAAGCTGCGAAGCTGCACGCCGACCGCATCGTCGGCATCAAGGTGCGGCTCACCGACAACATCGTCGGCGACAACGACGTGGTCGCCATCAAGCGAGCTTCCGAGGCGGCGAAGGAGATCGGGAAGCCGCTCATGATCCACATCGGCGGCTCGGTGCACCCGCTCGAGGAGCTTCTGCCGGTGCTGCGGCCGGGCGACATCGTCACGCACTCGTTCACCGGCCACGCGAACGGCATTCTCGACAACAACGACCGCGTGAAGGACGTTGCGAAGGATGCGGCGGCGCGCGGCGTGATCTTCGACGTCGGCCACGGGCAGGGCAGCTTCTCGTTCGACGTGCAGGAGAAGGCGATTGAGGACGGGTTCTGGGCAGGGACGGTGAGCAGCGATGTGCACCGCTACAACGTGCGAGGGCCGGTTTTCGACCTGATGACGACGCTTTCGAAGTACCTGTACCTGGGGCGATCGCTGGACGACGTGATCGCGCTTGGCACGACGCTGCCGGCGCGGGCGGTCCACCTGGACGACCACATCGGCACGCTGCAGGTGGGCGCAGACGCCGATGTGTCGATCATCGAGCTGCGAGAAGGACCGGTGACGCTGACCGACGCTCGTGGCGCGACGCGTGAAGGGAAGCAGCTGCTCGTACCGGTTGAGACGCTGCGAGCCGGACGTCGCTTCTCACCGCAGCACTCGGTGCACCCGCATCTAGTGGGCCACGGCGGCCACGGCCACGATCACTGAGGCCGCGCTGCCGGTCACGCGTGCGTCACAGGACTCTGGCGCCGGACAGAATGGCGAACACCAGCAGTAGTACCAGCATGGCGTGAAGGAAGACTGACCAGATCGCCAGCAGCTGAACGGTGACGGTGACGATCGCGTTCAGGGTGCTGATTCTCTTCGAGATCCGGTCACGCAACGCCGATACGGTCATCAGCGGACCGAAGAAGATCACCACCGGAACGAGCGTTGCGGACAGGCCCGCGACCACGATGCCCAGCCAGTCGTTGACCCTTGCGGTGAGCATCAGGACGGCCAGTGATCCCGGCGCTGCGAGGAGCGAGATCGTGAGCAGCGCCTGCCGCCTGTATCGCTTCTTTCGAATGAACTGGTCGTACAGCTCTTCGGCCTGTTGCGGGCCGAGTTCGAACCGCGTGCGTAAATGCTCGATGATCTCCGAGCGTGTGAACTTCGCTTCGTGCCGGGCGTCTATCGCCTTGTAGTAGCGGTTCAGCATGGGAGACCGCCGGGATCAATCCTCAACCCACTCCCACTCGATGGTCGGCTGGTAGCTGGTAAACGCCTCGCGGAGTGTGAGGTCGACCGAGTATTCAGCAGACTGGTTCGGCGGCAGTGATGTGAAGTTCATCTTGATCTGGTGCTCGCTCACCACGAACCCCGCCGCGTTATGCATCTGGACGATCAGCGTCGGATTCTCGACTCGCCACGAGTCGTTCGTGTTCTCGACCCTGCCGGTGAAGTTGGCGATGAGATCGCCGAAGATGACCGGGTCGTTCGGCTCCCAGACGACGTCGGTGTTCGGCGGCGGGTCCGGCTGGCCGGCAGCGAACGCCAGCGTCCCGGCGATCACGACGCCGCTGCCC
>JANQEF010000080.1 GCA_028278465.1 Dehalococcoidia bacterium
GCGCCGACGCCGTAACGGCGCAGGTCCATCGGGAAGCCGAGCCGCTCGTTCGCCTCGACAGTGTCCAGTCCACCGTCCTGCAGGCTGTAGGCGCGCAGCTTGTTGATCAGGCCGATGCCGCGGCCTTCCTGCCGCATGTAGACGAAAACGCCCTCGCCCTCTTTCTCGATCTGCCGCAGCGCCATCTCGGCCTGGTCGCCGCAGTCGCAACGCATCGAGCCGAAGACGTCGCCGGTCAGGCACTCGGAGTGGACGCGCACCAGGACCGGCTTCGAGCCGTCGATATCGCCCTTCACCAGCGCCACGTGCTCGTCCGGGTCGACAAGGCTCCGATAAGCGACGGCATTGAAATCACCCCAGCGCGTCGGCAGCCGCGTCTCCACGAGTCGCTCGATCAGCTTCTCGTGCGACATGCGGTAGGCGATGATGTCTGCGACCGAAACGACCGGGATGTCGTGCTTCTTCGATATCTCTTCGAGCTGCGCCCGCCGCGCCATCGTGCCGTCGGGGTTCATGATCTCGCAGATCACCGCCACCGGACTCTTTCCGGCGAGCCGCGCCAGGTCCACGGAGCCTTCGGTCTGCCCCGCCCTGACCAGCACGCCGCCTTCCTGGTAGCGCAGCGGGAAGATGTGGCCGGGCTGCACCAGGTTGCCGGGACCGGCTTCGCTGTTCGCCAGCAGCCGGATCGTATGGGCGCGGTCAGCGGCGGAGATGCCGGTCGTGATGCCGTCCGCGGCGTCGACCGACACCGTGAAAGCAGTGTGGTGCGCAGACGTGTTGTTCTGCACCATCATCGGCAGCCGGAACCGGGAAAGGTCGTCGGCAGTCATGGGCACGCAGATCAGGCCGCGGCCCTCGGACGCCATGAAGTTGACCGCTTCCGGCGTGATGTCCTCGGCCGCCATGGCGAAGTCGCCCTCGTTCTCGCGGTCCTCATCGTCAACAAGGATCACCATGCGGCCGGACTTGTAGGCGGCGATCGCGGCCTCAACAGACCCGAGCGGGGACTGAGCCGGCGTGTCCGTGCCAGTTACCTCGGAGCTATTCGCTGTTGTCAGCTCTTCGCCGGTCAACTGTTCGTTCCTTGCACTGCGATGGGCCGTGGAGCGTCGCATTGCCGCAGCGCGGGCTACTTTACTCCCGATTCGGCGCTGGTTCCGTTCACATACGGTGAAACCAGCTTCTCGACATACTTCGCCGTCACGTCCACCTCGATATTCACCTCATCACCAACCGCGCGCTCATTCAACGTCGTGTGGTCGAAGGTGAACGGGATGATCGCCACATCGAAGCCCTCGTCGTCGACAGCGGTGATGGTGAGACTCGTGCCATCCACCGTGATGAAGCCCTTCTCGACGACGTACTGCAGCAGGTCAGGGCCGCAGCCGAACCTCAGTCTTGTCGAGTTGCCGTCCTTCGTGGCAGCTTTGAGCACAGCGCGGCCGTCCACGTGCCCCTGCACCAGGTGTCCGCCGATGCGGTCGCCAAGCGCCAGTGCCCTTTCCAGGTTCACGCCGCGCCCCGGCTTCAGCGCGCCGAAGTTTGAGCGCTCAACGGTCTCCGGAACGGTCTCGACGGTGAACTCACCATCGCCAAGGTCCACGACGGTGAGGCAGACGCCGGCGACGGAGATGCTGTCTGAGACGCGCAGGTCCGCGAGCACGTTCGACGCCTCGACCGTCATGCGCCGGAGGTCGTACTCCCTGACTCTGCCCACTTCTTCGACAATGCCGCTGAACATCGGCGTGATCTCCCGTTGGTGCCCGATGCGCTCGAACTCGGCATCTGGCAGCATATCCACTATAAGCCCGCGAGCCACCTGCTACCGGGCTGCGCACGCAAATAAGATGCCCAAAACGGGCCACAAGTGGCTTTTTCTGGCCATCGGCTCCACTTTTCTACCTTTCCATGCTCCAGGTCGACATCATTACGCTCTTCCCGGAGATGTTCGAAGGACCTTTCTCTTCGAGCATCGTGGGCCGCGCCGTCGAGGCCGGACTGGTGAGCATCGAACTGCACCAGTTGCGCGACTTCGCGCACGACCGCCATCGACAGGTGGACGACGAGCCGTTCGGCGGGGGTGCGGGCATGGTGCTGAAGGCCGAGCCGCTGCTCGAAGCGGTCGCGCACGTGAAAGAGCTTCGTGTGGGTTCGGAGCCACACGTCGTGCTGCCGTCGCCACAGGGAGCGCCGCTCACGCACTCCAGAGTCGCTGAACTGAGTGTTCGGAAAAACATCCTGATCGTCTGCGGCCACTACGAAGGTGTTGACCAGCGCTTCATCGATGCTGCAGTCGACGAGGAGATCAGCATCGGCGACTATGTCCTCACCGGCGGTGAGCTTCCGGCAATGGTGCTCGTCGATGCAGTGACGCGGCTTCAGGCCGGAGCGCTCGGCGATGAGCAATCGGCCGAGTCAGACTCGTTCGCGGTCGGTCTCGACGGACTGCTACAGGGTCCTGTCTATACGAGGCCGGCCGACCTGAGCGGAGCGAAGGTGCCAGATGTGCTGCTGACCG
>JANQEF010000083.1 GCA_028278465.1 Dehalococcoidia bacterium
GTCACCGAACGGCAGCTCCTTCTCCGGAACGTCCTCCAGCCGGAAGACGCCGTTTGCGAACTGCACCATCTTCGGGTCTGCGCTCAGTTCGTGCGCCGCGATCTTCGTCGCCTTGTCCTTGATCTTCTTCAGGCTCATCATCAGCGCCTGCCCGCCGACCGCCAGCGACCGCGATCCGAACGTGCCGGTGCCGAACTGCTGCCTATCCGTATCGCCGTGCAGCACATCGACATCCTCCATCGGGACGCCTAGCTCCGCCGACACGATCTGTGCGAACGAGGTCTCATGGCCCTGGCCATGCGGCGACGTGCCGGTCAGCACCGTCACCTTGCCCGTCGGGTGGACGCGGACCGTGCTGCTCTCCCAAAGGCCTGCGCCTGCGCCGAGCGCGGCGGCAACCGCTGACGGCGCCATGCCGCAGATCTCGATGTAGGTCGAGAAGCCGACACCCAGCAGCTTGCCGTCTTTGCGGGCGGCTCGCTGTTCGTCGCGGAACGCCTTCACATCGAACATCTCGAGCGCCCTGTTCAGCGCGCCACGGTAGTTCCCGGAGTCGTAGTTGACGCCGGTCGCCACCTCCTTGCCGTTCTTGAAAGGAGCGAGGAAGTTCTTGCGCCGGACCACAAGCGGGTCGCGGCCGATCTCCTGCGCGAACCGGTCAACCATGCGCTCGACAAGGTACGTCGCCTCCGGCCTGCCAGCACCTCGATAGGCGTCGACCGGTGTCGTGTTGGTGAACACGCCGGTCACATCACAGGAGATGTTGGGGATCTTGTACTGGCCCGAGAGCATCAGCCCGAACAGGACCGTCGGGATGCCAGGTGCAAAGGTCGAAAGGTAGGCGCCAAGGTTGGCGTAGATGTGGGTCTTCAGACCCGTGATCGTGCCGTCGCTGTTTCCGCAGATCTCCACGTCTGCGATGTGGTCGCGGCCGTGCGTAGTTGCGACGTAGTTCTCCTGCCTGCCCTCAGTCCACTTCACCGCGCGGCCCAGGTTCTTGGCGATGATGCCGCAGATGATCTCCTCGGCGTACAGGTACAGCTTGCAGCCGAACCCACCACCGACATCAGGCGCTATCACCCGCAGCTTGTGCTCCGGGTGCTCCGTCACAAGAGAGAAAAGAAGCCGCAGCAGGTGCGGAATCTGCGTCGATGTGTAGAGCGTCAGGTGGTCGTTGCCCGAGTCGTAGTCGGCGACGACGCCACGTGTCTCCATCGGGTTCGGGATCAGCCGCTGGTTGACGATGCGCTGCTTAACAACCACATCAGCCGCCTTCGCAGCGGCGGCGTAGTCGCCACCATGCACATCCCATTTGAACGCCACGTTGTTCTTGGCGTCCTCGTGAAGCTGCGGCGCGCCGGCCTGCGTCGCCTTCTCGCCGTCGACAACCGCCGGCAGCACGTCGTATGTCACATCGACAAGCTGCGCCGCGTCCGCCGCCGTCGCAGCGCTGTCTGCCACGACAGCTGCCACGGCGTCGCCGACCACGCGCACCTTTTCGAACGCCATCGGCGGGTGATCAGGCGCCACCATGTCTTCAAGCACCCAGCCCGCGGGCAGTGAGCCTAGCTGCTCCTGCAGATCGGCGCCGGTGAAGACCGTCTCGACGCCCGGGACCGCAGCGGCGGCCGATACGTCGACGTTCTTGATGACCGCGTGGGCGTGCGGGCTGCGGACCAGCGCGATGTGCAGCATGCCGGCGATCTTCACGTCGTCGACGTACTTGCCCTGGCCGGTGATCAGCCGGTCGTCCTCGATTCGCCTTACCGGGGTTCCAAGTTCTGCAACAACCATGTCTACTTGCTCCCTGCGGCAGCGAACTTAACCGCCTCAACAATATTGTGGTAACCGGTGCAGCGGCACAGGTTGCCGCGAATCCCGGAGCGGATCTCCTCTTCGGACGGGTCCGGGTTGCGCTCCAGCAGCTCGACCGACGTCATGATCATGCCCGGCGTGCAGAAGCCGCACTGCAACCCGTGCTTCTCCTTGAACGCGGCCTGCACCGGGTGGACCGTGCCGTTGTTCACAAGGCCTTCGACAGTGGTGACCTCGCCGCCGTCCGCCTGGACAGCGAAGACGGTGCAGGACTTAACGGCCTTGCCATTAAGGTGCACCGTGCAAGCGCCGCAACTGCTGGTGTCGCAGCCGATATGCGTGCCGGTCAGGTTGTGGAGCTCGCGCAGGTACTGGACGAGCAGCAGACGTTCATCGACGGTGTCGGTCCGCGCCGTCCCGTTTACGGTTACAGTGATCGTGGTTGGCATGGGCTTTACTCCGGTGCTGAAGCGTGATCCGCCGCGCGGGATGACGGCGACGGGTGAAGGTGCTGTAGCATCGGCCAGTGTTTAACACGCCTGTATCGTGTTTGCAACACGGCGCAGCGTTCGAAGATTCAACAGTGACCGCGGCCCGCTCCGGAAACGGCAACGCATAGCGAGCGGACCGCTCCTTTTCGTCAGGCAGCCAGGGAGACTTGAGTTGGAGATCACCGGCGAGTTCAAGATCAAGGGAAGCAGGCAGGAGATATGGGACCTGCTCAATGACCCGGACGAGCTGGCGAAGGCGATTCCGGGCGCCGACCGGCTGATCGAGGAGGCGCCGGACCGCTACCGCGCCGAGATGAGCGTCGGCGTCGGCATGATCCGCGGGAAGTTCGGCGGCAGCGTGACGGTCGAGGACAAGCTGGAGCCGGAGAGCTATCGCATGACGGTGGACGGCAAGGGTGGCGCCGGGTGGATGAAGGGCGATGGCAAGATCGAACTGGCTGAGGCGGGGGAAGAGGCGACGCTGATCAGCGTCGCGGGTGACGCGTCTGTCGGTGGGCTGCTGGCACGTGTCGGCCAGCGCATGGTGCGCAATGTCGCGAACTCGCTGATGAAGCAGTTCTTCCAGAACATCGAAAAGCAGGCAGCGGCACGACGGAGAGGTTGATGCGGTGAGGTGGAGCATGGGTCGGGTCTGGTAGGGGCGCTGCTTGCCGCGCCCGGTGTCGCCGCAGGCGGCACGATTTTCCTCACTCTTTGCACTACGAGGGAGTTAAGGAGCGCGTTGGCTCCTTCGTCCCGAGCCGGGCACCCGCCTGCGGGTGGAGGGATTCAGTAGGCGTGGCGATCTACCTGAACCTCGCTATGGAACGGCCTCGGGCGCCGACGGTTGCAAAGGCGCGAGCCCGATGGTGCGTTGAACCCTGACCCATCATCCAGGTCCTTCGCTACCGCTCAGGACGAAGGTGGTGGCGATGCGACTACTCCACCCACCGCGTGAGGAAGAAGGTCCTTCGACTTCGCTCAGGGAACACAGACGTCCCGGCCATGCCGGGACCGGGCGCAGCAAGCAGCGCCCCTACCAGGTGGCAGCGCGAACGCGAACCCACGTCGGACGAGAAGAAGAAAACTGGCGGAGGGTGCGGGATTCGAACCCGCGTGGGAGTTTAAGCTCCCTCCCGCTTAGCAGGCGGGCGCACTAGGCCTCTATGCGAACCCTCCGCAGATGGCCACAGCCGTAGTTCCACTATATCCGCCGACGCCGCCCCACCGCAAAGCATCCGGCGAATGAAACAGCAGCCATTCCGGCCGCTATTCGCACCGCTCGACAAGCCACTACTTGATCAGGCGTCGACGCATCAGCCACACGGCGATCGGCCAGAACACGGCGATCAGCCCGATCATGTACAGCGCCGACCACAGGTGCGTGATCTCCAGGCTGTTCGTTGCAAAGCCGCGGGCCATGTGCACCACCGGCGTCAGCGGCATCGCCCACGCGATCGGCTCCACCCAGTCCGGCAGCACCGACACCGGGAAGAAGGTCCCGCTGAAGAAGAACATCGGCGACGCCACCAGCGTGAAGACGAGCGACAGGAACACGGTGTAAGGCGCGGTCGCCGCGAAGAAGAAGCCCATGGTGCCGAACACCATGCCGCTCAGAATGGCCGGGATCAGGATGCCGATCGTCGTCCATTCAGTGATCCACCCGAGCGCCACCGCGAACAGCGCGACCGAAACGGTCGTGAACAGCGACCGCGTGACCGCCCATGAGACGTCGCCGATCGTAATCTCGAAGATCGTGCTCGGCGTTGTTAGCTGAGTCTCGTAGATCTGGTTGTCTATGCGGTGATATGCGTTCCACGAGGTCTCGAACAGCGCGTGGAACATCGCCGTGCCGATGATGAGACCGGGGGTGACGAACTCGGCATAACTTAGCCCGCCGTCAACATCATCGACGAGCTTCCCAATCCCAAAGCCGATCGCCAGCAGCATGATCGCCGGCTCGACCAGGATCCACGTGATCATCACCTTCCAGTAGCGGGTGAGCGCGGTCCAGTGCCGGAGCCATATCCCGGTCACGCTGCGCCAGCGGATCTTGCCGGCGCCGGTTCGCTTCAGTGTTGCGGCGGTCAGCGTCATTCGTCCCGCAGCTCCCTTCCTGTCAGCACCATGAAGACGTCTTCCAGGTTGCCCGGCCGGTACGTGACCCTGACGCCGTCGATGTCCGAGATGTCAGGCCGATGGCCGTTGTCCGAGCTGATGGTGACGAGCGCTCCCACTTCGTTGAGCCGGTACGGCGTCCCGGCAAGACGTTCTCGCAGCTGTTCAAGCACCGCATCCGACCGCGTCCTCACCTGCGCGACCTCTTCGCCTGCGTGACGTTCAACCAGCTCGTCCGGCGCACCCTCGTCCAGGATCCTGCCATGGTCCATGATCGAAAGACGGTCGCACAGTGTCGCCGCCTCTTCCATGTAGTGCGTCGACATCAGCACCGTCACGCCGGCCCGCTTCATCACCGCAAGCTGCTCCCAGACGCGGTTGCGGCTCTGCGGGTCGAGACCGGTCGTCGGCTCGTCGAGCACGACCACTGACGGCTGCGTCAGGAGCGCTCGTGAGATGGCGAGCCGGCGCTTCATCCCGCCTGACAGCTCGTACACGTTCGCTGAAGCCCGTTCTTCCAGTCCGAAGAAGGTCAGCACCTCCATGGCCCGTTCCTTCGCCTGGCTCTTCGATAGCCCTTCCAGGTAGCCGTGCAGCGTCAGGTTCTGGAGCACAGTGAGGCCGCTGTCGTGGCCGTCGTGCTGGGTGACGACGCCGAGGATCTCCCTAACCTCGCGGCCGTGTTCGGTCACGTCGATGCCGCCGACTTCAATGTGTCCGGACGACGCGGGTGAGAGCGCGCTGAGCATGCGCATCGTCGTGGTCTTGCCGGCGCCGTTCGGGCCGAGCAGGCCGTACGTCTCACCTCGCTTCACCTCGAACGAGATACCGTTGACCGCGTGGATATCTCCGAAACTCTTGTGGAGTTCGCGGACGAGGATCATCGTTCGGTCGGGGTCGACGTTGTCCTGCGGGATATTCAAGGTCGGTTGTGGTTTCGCGGGCGCGCACGTCCGCAGCCGGCGGGAGTGCGAAGGAAGGATGGCTCGCCACCACTCTAACCCCGATTCGACGCGACCGGCATGGCAAATGTCAGTGAGTCGGCGGCCTTTGTTTGGCCAGATGTGACGAGCTAGCCGGTGTTTTTCAGGCCGATGGCGATGCCGTTTATGGACAGCAGCAGTGCGCGCTCGTGAAGCGGGTCGGTCTGCTCGCCGCTGCGGTGACGGGCGAGCAGCGAGATCTGCAGGTAGTTGAGCGGATCGATGTACGGCGCCCGCACATCCAGTGTGCGCTGCAGGACCGGGCTGCGGTCCAGCAGCCTCTTCTGTCCGGTCACTAGCAGCACTTCGCTCATCGTGCGCTCGAACTCGGCGCGGACTATGTCGAAGATGTGGTGCAGCGATGGGTCGACGAGCGTCTGCACGTATCGCTCGGCTATCGCGATGTCGGTCTTGACCAGCGCCATCTCGACGTTTGAGATCAACGTTTGGAAGAAGCTCCAGTTTGCGTACATCTCGCCTACGACATCGCCCGCGCCGCTTTCACGCGCCTGGCTCAGCGACGAGCCGACGCCGAACCAGCCCGGCACGATCTGCCTCGACTGCGTCCAGCCGAACACCCACGGTATCGCCCGCAGGCTGGAGAGGCCCGAGATACTGCCGCCGCGACGCGCGGGCCGCGACCCGATGTTCATCGACCCCAGCTCTTCGACCGGCGTGCTGGAGGTGAAGTAGTCGACGAAGCCGTCTGCCTCGACCAGCTCACGGTATGTGCGGTAGGCATCGCCGGAGATCGAGTCCATGGCCGCAGTCCAGCGGTCGAGCTGGTCCTGCGAGTGCCGCGGCTCTGTGTGCAGCAGCGATGCCTCGGTCACAGACGAGATCATCACGTCGAGCTGCGACTCCGCGATGCGGCGAGTGCCGAAGTGGTCCGAGATGACTTCGCCCTGCTCGGTGATCTTGATGACGCCGTTCACCGTGCCGGAAGGCTGGGCGAGGATCGCCTCGCGCGTCGGTCCGCCGCCTCTGCCGACAGAGCCGCCGCGGCCGTGGAACAGGAACAGGTTGATGCCGTGGCGGGCGGCGCAGTCACGCAGTTCCCGCTGCGCCTTGTACAGCTCCCACTGCGACGTCGTGATC
>JANQEF010000110.1 GCA_028278465.1 Dehalococcoidia bacterium
TCAACGAGAACATCTCGCCCTACACGAGGGGCGGCCGCCACTTCCTGATGCGCCTGCGGAAGCCGGGATAGCCGGCTCGGGACAGGTCCGAAAGAGCTAGGCCGCCAGTTGCTGCCGATCGTCTGAGCCGTCTGACAGCAGGTTCAACACCATGTCGGCGTCGATGTTCCGCTTGGGCAGGAAGCCTTTTGCGCCAGCCTCGGCCGCAACAACGGCATAGCCGGCGTCGGACTGCATGCTGGTGAGGATGATGACGGCGTCCGGGTCTTCGTCAACGATCTTGACGGTCGCCTCGAAGCCAGACATGTTCGGCATCTGCACGTCCATGATCACCACATCCGGCCTCACCCGGTTGTAGAGCTCCACCGCCTCGGCGCCGTCCTCGGCCTCGCCCACGAACTGGAACATGCCGGTGCGCGTCAGCAGCCCGCGGATGATGTCACGGAAGATCGGCTGGTCGTCTACGAGGATCGTGCGGAACATGTCATCTCCGTCGAATTGCGCCCCCGATGCCTGTCAACGGGCGCGGTCGGTTCAGGTCAGCAGAACCAGTAAAGCGTCCGTCGTAAGAGCGCGTCGCTGTCGAAAGCCCGACAGCGAACGTCGATTGGTCCAGTGCGTGTGAGTGCTGGCTGCCAGAGCGATCCCGCAGGTCGAGCGAGCCTTCTGGCTCAGGCTGCCTTCTGCTGGTCGAAAGGCGTGATGTTCGAAGGCCGTTCGGGCCGCGAATTCGGCTTTGCAGCCTGCGTTTCGGTCTCTACTGGCTCGAACGGGACGGTGACTGTGAGCACCGTGCCGCGGCCGGGCTCAGACCTGAGCACAGCGGTGCCGCCGATGGCGTCTGTGTAGTCCTGGATATTCACGATTCCAAGCCCGCCGAACTCGGCCGTGGTCAGCGCGTCCGGGTCGAAACCGACGCCGTCGTCTTTCACGACAAGCAGCAGTTGCTGGCGCGTCGATGAGTAGCTCCACGAGACGTTGCACGACTTCGCGGAGGCGTGCTTGATGGTGTTGCCGATCGCAAGCTCGGCGATCCTGAACACGGCGAGCCGCACTCGCTCGGGGATCGGAGACGCTCCAGGCGGCTCGAGCTCCGCTGCCGATGCGCCCACGTTCAGGTTCACCTCTACTTCGCCGGAGAGCCGATCGCAGAGCGAACGCAACGCAGGAGCAGCGCCCACTCGCACGATGCTCGGGTGCAGCCGGTGCGAAAGGCCGCGGATGTCGTTCTCACGCAGTTCATCCAGCTCGTCCGCTATCGCGGCAAGCTCCGGACGGTCGATCTGTCCTTCCGGGCCCGGAACGACGCCGTTGAGCCTCGTCCAGAGTGAGAAGAGCCGTGTCTGGACCGAGCCGTGCAGCTCCTCGGCTATCGCCTTCTTGGTGGCGTCGGCCGCTGCGATCATGCGCTCTCTCGAATCCCGCACCGCAACGTACTGCTCAGCCAGCGCGTCGTTCGCTTCTTGCAAACGAGCCCGCGAGCGCACGGACGCCCAGTGGACGACGGCGAGGATGGTGAGCGAGCCGAAGAAGAAGAGGCCGACAACGAGCCAGAGCGTGGCATAGCCGGCGGTGAGCTCATCGGCGACGTCTGTCGTGATCGAGGCGACCATTACCGGGTGGCCGGCGATGCCGGAGCCCGGCGCGACATTGAACAGCACGGCGAATGACTGCAACGTCTCGGCGCCTACGCCGAGGTCTTCTCGCGAGCTGGATGTGCCGCGCAGGAACGATGTGAACTGTCCGCCGCGTGCGGCATCGAGGGCTTCCTGCGCGCTACCCGAGAGAGCGGCGGTGTTCTGGAGTCCTTCGGTCGAGTAGAGAGCGACGCCGTCGAGCGAGTAGATGTCCATCCTCTCAGCCCTGAGCCCGAACAGCGAGCGCTTGACGGCCGCGTCAAAGGCCGAGGTGGCGGTCAGCGCAAACGGGTCCTCGCGCACCTCGCTGCTGGAGAGGTCGAGCCCGGAGTGGTGGAGCGTTTCGCTGAAGCGCAGGAGGTCGCGCTCGTGCTCCGAACCGGCGTTGCGCACAACCGAGCGCTCGACCTGCGAGTCGCCGAAGAAAAGGATCGCCGCGGTAATGATGAGGATGGCGAACAGGCCGACGCCGAGCGGCTGGCTGAGGTACGAGTACTTGCCGATCGGTCGGCTAAGCAGCCGGGAGAGAGGTGCTGTGTTGGAGCTCATGCTGTCCTGACCGGGAGGCGCAGCTTTCGGTGTTGCGCGGTCGCAAGAGTTTCCAGGAGGTCCTGGTGATCAGGAGTCTATGAGTTGCGGCGGTTCCGGACGGTGACGCGGCCCGTAGATTCCGCTGTGCGCTATCACGCAATTGGCGCGACGAGTTTTTCGAGATTCCCAGTTGAAGGTCTGAGTTTCGCCGCGGCGATGAAGACCGGAGTCTAGGCAGCCATCCTGGCCGAGCCGGCGGGCGGCAGGTGGTCGTCGATCAGCTTGTGCACAGCCGATGGCGAGAGGTCGCGCTTGGGGATGAAGCCACATGCGCCGATCTCGAGGGCCAGCGGCCCGTACTCCATGTCGTCACCCATGCTGGTGAGGACGATACGGACCGAAGGGTTCTGCTTGAGGATCTGGCGGGCCGCCTCGATGCCGCTCATGTCGGGCATCTGGATGTCCATCACGATCACGCTGGGGTTCAACTGGTCGGTCAGCTCAATGGCGCCGGTGCCGTCGGCCGCCTCGCCGATGATGAGGAAGCTCTCGTCTGCGCCCAGCTGGCCGCGGGCGATCTCGCGGAACGTCTCCTGGTCGTCGACCAGCAGCACTGAGTGACGGGCGTTGAGCGGCTCGCCGGTCGAGAACTGGATGATCTTGGAGTTTTCTGGGGTCATGTTTGCCCTCTGGTCCAGGTGAGCGCCTTGCGGATACTCCGGTCAGGTAACAACAGTAAGTTGGAGCGGCCAAGCCGGCACGGGGAGTCCCACAATCCAACTGTACGGGTTCGCCCACACCGCCGATGCGGGTGTGTACACCGTAAACTCCATCCGCACACCGGACGCACACCTTCCCTCACCACGCGCTGCCTCGAAAAGCCCCGGCAGCGACCTACTCGAACGGGTCGATCAGGCCTCGCGGCTGCTTGCCCTGCGACAGTAGCGTGATGTTGTGGGCGGCGTTGTCCAGCGCCTTCTCACGGGCCTCGATGGCGGAGCCGGCGAGGTGCGGCGTCATGAAGACGTTGCGCATCTGCAGCAGCGGGTTATCCTCCTCCACCGGCTCGATCTCCGTGACGTCCAGCCCGGCGGCTGCGATGGCGCCGTTTTCCAGCGCACGGATCAGCGCCGCCTCATCTGTCACAGGGCCGCGGCAGGTGCTCACGTAGACGGCCGTCGGCTTCATCTTTGCGAACTCCTCGTCGCCGATCATGCCGCGGCTGTTTTCGGTGAGCGGTACGTGGACGCTGACGACGTCCGAGGTGGAGAGCAGTTCGTCCAGCGAGACCCGCTTCGCGTCGGCGAACTTCTCGACTTCTGGGTCGATCTCCAGCCTGTCGTGATACACGATCTCACAGTCCCAGCCGCGCAGTCGACGCGCCACCTTGGAGCCGATCTTGCCCAGACCGATGATCCCAATTCGCTTGCCGGTTATCTCGTGGTACTGCTCCCAGGTATCGAAGAAGTCGCCGTGGTAGTTACCAGAGTGCAGGTTGCGGATCTGCTCCTGCACGTGGCGGCTGGCGCCTATCATCAGCATGATCGTCATCTCGGACACTGCGACCGAGTTGGCGCCGCTGTTGCCGGCCATCAGTACGCCGCGCTCGTGGAGCTCCTTCTTGGGGTAGAAGTCGGTCCCGGCGCTCAGCGCCTGCACCATCTTCAGCCGCGGCGATGCGATCACTTCGGGTGTGATGCGGAAGCGCCAGGGGATGATGACCTCGGCGTTCAGCGCAAGTTCGATGCCGCGCTCCTGTACCGTTTCAGCAGGCTGGACCGGCACTGTTGTGACATCGACGTCTCCTGGCACTCCGGACCGGAGCCGCTCGACCTCCCATTCGTCCCGGTGTCCGACGAACGCCGCCGTGAATCTGGACATGCTGCTCCCCGTTGCAGGTGTGATCGCGTACTCTAGCCATGGAGCCGTAAGGGGCGCGATGGCGCAACCAAATATACGCCGCTCAGCATGAGTTGCGGCGTCGGCGGTGAACAGCAGGGCTCTGTCTCGTCGCATCGCGGCGGGCAGGTCTTCGGAAACGCTCGTTATTCACTGTTAATTAATATTGAACCTGCGCGATTGAACGGGAAAAACCACTAATCTGAGCGATGTTCGTATATGCGTTTGAGCGAACCTGGCGTTGACGGGCGGATGACGTTTGTGCCTGCGCCGAGGGTGCCGGCGTGTCAGCAAGAAAGCAGAATCTTGTGACACCGCTGGGCAGGACTGACGGAGAGGGTGAGGCGGAACATCTTCGCCGGGTAGCGAATGAGCTCGGAGGGGCCAACTCCTCATCTCTGGCGGCGCTTCGTTCAAGGCTTGTGCACGGTGAGCCTGTGGACAGTCGCGCCGCAGCCGCCGGGCTCGGGATTTTGGGAGATCGCAACGCAATCGCGCTGCTGCGAGGACTTCTGGAGGGGGAAGACCCGAACGACTGGGAACTGGCTGTCCATGGCCTCAGGCAGAGCAGAGACCGCACGGGGTGGCTCTGCCTGGAAAGTGTCGCACTGGATCTACTGCCTGAACTCGATGGCGCTGTTGAGGCGCCTGCGCACGCGTTCAGGCTACTCGTCATGGGCCGCACAAAGACGATGGACCGCCTTTTCAGGGCGATAGACGGCCACTCGCGAGCGATCTCCGCACAGGCGGCGTTCAACTTCTCGAGCGTAGCCGTCAGGTCCGTGCCGGGCGATCTGTCGAAGGTGATGGCGATGCGGTTGGGCATCATTGACCGCAAGGCAGCTCACCCGGTGGACGCAGCGCAGATTTCCAGGTCTACAGGTTTTTCACTTCAGACGGTCAGGAGACTGGAAGCCGAAGCGTGGGAGACCGTGCAGCGGCCGCGCCGGTATCGAGAGATCCGGCGTAACTATGAGGTGAACGATGACCGGCTTCGGGCTGCAGATTGAGCCTGCGTTCGGATTCGACTATGACGATGTGGTTCGGCTTGCGGGCGACCTGAGGCCCAACGGCTTCACTTCGGTCTGGGTTTCCGATCACTTCATGCTTAACAGCGGTGACCCCGAGCGAAACTGCATGGAGGCCTGGACCCTGCTCACCGCGCTGGCGGTCGAGGTCAGCGACGTGCGGCTCGGCTCTCTGGTCACCTGTGCCTCGTACCGGAACCCGGCGCTCCTGGCGAAGATCGCGGCGACGATTGACCACATATCGGGCGGCCGGCTGGAGGTGGGAATCGGCGAAGGCTGGAAGGACATCGAGTACGAGGCATACGGCTACCGGTTTCCAACCGCAGGCGAGCGGCTCAGGCGCCTGGAAGAGTCCCTGAAGATCATCAAGTCGCTGTGGACGCAGCCGGTCGCAAACTTCAATGGCGCCCACCACTCGGTCAACAACGCCGTCTCGGCGCCGAAACCTGTCCAGAGTCCCGCCGTGCCTATACTGATCGGTGGATCCAGGCCGCGCCTGCTCAGGATCATGGCCGAGCACGCAGATGTCGTGAACTTCGTGCCACAGCCCGACCCGGCCGGCTACGCTGAGTCTCTCGAGAGGTTCGAGAAGATATGCGGCGAGGTCGGGAGAGACTTCGATGGGATTCGCAAAACCCACTACCTGACGGTGCTGACCGGCCGGGACCAGGCGCAGGTGGAGGCCAGGCTCGAGCGGGTGGCGGAGCGCGATGGCATGACGCCGGAAGTGTGGCAGCAGAAACGGTCCAGGGCGTTCGTAGGCACCACTGCTGAGGTGGTCGATTTTCTGAGGCGCTACACCGACCTCGGCGTCACGCAGTTCATGGTCGTCTTCCCGTACCTCGAAGAGGCCGAGTCGATGAAGCTCTTCGCGGACGACGTGATCGGCAAGGTCTAGGCGGCTGGATAGGTCTAGCTGCCGATCCGCTAGCCGGGCGCCAAGCCGCGTCGCAGGGCGCTCCGTACCGCGGGTGTATGCTGCCGCCGTGGCAACAACCGCTTCAGACAAGGGCGCCGGGCGAGCGACTCCTTCACGGTCCCGGCCCGGCACGCCCGCTGCGTTCCGTTCCCTCGCCCACCGCAACTTCCGCTACCTCTGGCTCGGGCAGTTCACATCAGCCACCGCCATGCACGCAGACATGGTCGCCCGCGCCATCCTTGTCTGGGACCTGACCGGCTCGTCCGCCGCGGTCGGAGGCGTGCTCGGGGCACGAGCTGTGCCGATGGTCGTGTTCGGGATATTCGGAGGCGTCGCGGCCGACCGGTTCGACCGCAAGAAGCTCCTGGCGACGATCCAATCGTGGAGCCTCGCTATGCACGCCATCATGGCGACGCTGATCCTCGCAGATGCGATCCAGCTCTGGCACGTCTACGTGCTCGCGGTTGCGCTGGGTGGCGGCATGGCGCTGAACCAGCCGGTGAGGACATCGATCGTCCCGAGCCTTGTGCCCAAGGACCAGCTGACGAACGCTCTGACGCTGAACTCGATAGCCATGAACTCCAGCCGACTGATCGGCCCGGCGATCATCGGCGTTCTCATCGCTCTCACGAACACCGGCGCCGCGTACGTCTGGTCAGCGACCGCTTACGCCATCGTCCTGTGGCTCACGCATAAGATTGACCTGCCGGAGGTCGTTGGAAAGCGCTCGACGGTGAGCCCGCTTTCGCAACTGCTCGAAGGGTTCAGGTACATCGCCGCGCACCGGATGGTGCTGGCGCTTGTGCTGCTTGGCCTGGCGCCGCTCTCGATCGGGTTCGCGCACCAGACGCTGCTGCCGCAGCTGGTGGACGAGGCGGGCCGCGACACCAGCGTCATCGGCTACATCATCTCCGTTGGCGCGGTCGGAGGGCTGGCCGGCGGACTGTTGATCGCATCGAGGACTCGCATCAGGTCGAAGGGACGCGTGATGCTCGGAGCCACGCTGCTCTACGCGGTGACGCTGGCGGGATTCGCCGCCGCGGCCGAGGTCAGCTGGCTGTTCCTCGCCTTCCCGCTGATGATGCTGGTGGGCGTCTCGCAGACGGCGTTCCGGGCGATGAACACGACGATTCTTGTCGAGTCGACGCCCGACCACATGCGCGGCCGCGTCGTCGCCACTACGCTCCTCGACACAGGCCTGATGCCGGTCGCCGCGCTGGCTGCCGGGATTATCGCCGACAGCTACGGAGTTTCGGCCGGCTATGCCGCTCTCAGCGCCGGGTGCCTGGCCGTGATCGCGCTGGTGATGGTGATCTACCCGAAGGTGCGCACGCTTCCTTAGCGCCGTTTACAGCCGACGCGTCCAGACAGGTCTACAATCTGCGGCGTTCGCCCAGACTCCGCCGCCGGAGGCGGAGTATTCAAGTCCCAGCAGGCCTCAATCCCGCGCGTCATCACGCGGTCGCACAGCGGAGAAAAAAGTTGAAGATCACCGACGTCAAGACATACGTCATGCACGGCATCCGCAGGAACTGGGTGCTTTGCAAAGTTGAGACAGATGAGGGCGTCCACGGCTGGGGCGAAGGCACACTGGAGCGGCACGAACCTGCCGTTGTCGAGGGCATCAACATCCTCGCCAGTCGGCTCGAAGGCGCGGACCCGACTCAGATCGAGCGCAACTGGCAGATCATGTACCGGCACGGCTTCTGGCGCGGTGGCGCGGTCATGGGCTCGGCGATGGCCGCGCTCGACATCGCCATGTGGGACATCGCAGGAAAGGTGTACGGCCAGCCCGTCTACAAGCTGCTCGGCGGCGCGGTGCGAGAGCGCGTCCGCGCCTACACTCACGCAGCCGACCTGCGGGGCGGGCAGGACGCCGTCGACGAGGGCTTCTCGGCGTTCAAGACCGGTGGCTGGGTGACCGGGCAGGACAGCTTCTACGAGAAGGATGTGCCGGACGCGCTGCGGGAGAAGATCAAGACGCTGCGGGATGGCCTTGGCCCCGACGTCGACATCATGATCGACAACCATGGCCGCTCGAGACCTTCGATCGCCAACCGCCAGATCGACGCCGTCGCCGACCTCAACGTCCTGTTCTTCGAAGAGCCGGTGCCGCCGGAGAACATCGACGCGCTCGAACAGATACGTGCAGCCGGGCACAGGACCGACATCGCGACCGGCGAGCGACTGTTCTTCCGCTGGGGCTTCAGGGACCTCCTGCACAGGCGGCTGGTCGACGTGATCCAGCCTGACATCGCGCACACCGGCGGCATCTCTGAGATCCGCCGCATCGCCTCGATGGCGGAGATCGAGTACATCAAGTTCGCTCCGCACAACCCGAACGGCCCGGTCGCCGGCGCGGCGAGCCTGCATGTCTGCGCAGCCGTGCCGAACTTCCTGATCCTGGAGACGGCGCGGGACATGCCGTACCACAACGACGTCCAGACCAATCCCGCGGTGATAAAGGACGGCTACTACGAGTTGCCGACCGAACCGGGGCTCGGCACCGACCTCGACGAGGACATGATCAGGGAGCGGCTGTATGACCCGGCGGCGGACCGCTACGCCGGCGGCTCGTGGAACGCCGAGGACAACTCGCCGGCGGATGTCTAGGCGGCGTGGCCGCTAGCCGGATGGCGGCTCCCAGAGCTCGATCTTGTTGTCCTCGGGGTCGTACACCCACGCGAAACGGCCGTACTCCTCGTCCATCCGGTTCTCGTCTATGCGAACACCGGCGTCGGTAAGCGCGGCGACCGCCGCGTCGATGTCGCCGACCCTGAAGTTCAGCATCACCGGCTGGTCCATCCGGCCGAAGTAGTCGGTGTCCGCAGGAAACGGTGAGAAGACGGTCATGCCCGCCTCCTGCTGCCACGGCGGACCGTCCGACACCTTCGAGATGCCGAAGTGCGTGCTGTACCAGTCGGCCAGCGCATCGGGGTCTTTCGACCGGAAGAAGATGCCGCCTATCCCGGAGATGCTGACCACCGGTCCG
>JANQEF010000135.1 GCA_028278465.1 Dehalococcoidia bacterium
CGGTCTTCGCAGCCTGGGCAGCGGCCGTGGCATTCATCCTACCGCCACTTTTCAGCTTTGAGTGAGAGGTTCTTCTCTTAGTCGGGCGGGAGAGGGTGATGTTTCTTGTTTTGGCAGGGGCGGGCAAAATGCCGCGCCCGGTGCCGGCGGAGCCGGGACGTCTGTGTTTCCTGAGCGGAGTTCCGATGAAATCGGGACGTAGTCGAAGGATCTCTGCGGGGGAAACCGGTCCTGACAGGACGAGTTTCTGCAGTGGAGACCCTTCGACTTCGCTCAGGGCAGGCTAGCTCAGGATGGCGTCACTAACGACCCTCCCTCTAACTCCCTCCCAGCTGGGAGGGAGGAAATGCGCCCTCACCAAAGGCAGGTACTCGGGACGACGGTATCCTCCTCACTTCAGCGGAGAGTCGAAGTCGTCCCGGTAGCCCACCTTGCGCTCGCCCGGCCGGCCCTTCACCTCGAACATTGGCGACTCCAGGCCCCACGTGTAGCCGCCTGGCTCGTCCGACACCTCCACCGTCACATCCGGCCTGTCGAACACCTCGGGCCGCAGCGCCGTTCCAAGACCCGGCCCCTCAGGCGCCAGCAGCTCGCCATCCACCACCCGGACGTTGCGGTCCACGATGTCTGAGTACCAGCCGCCCTCGCCGTAGTACGCCCGGCACGTCTCCATCAGCCACGCGTTCGGCGCGTTCATGCAGATGTGAGCGCAGGCGAAGATGTTCACCGGCCCGGTCATGTCGTGCGGCGCAACCGGCCGCTGCTCCGCCTCCGCCATCGTCGCAATCTTCTTCGTCTCGGTGATCCCGCCCGTCCAGATCAGGTCAGGCATCACCACCTCGGCGGCGCCCGCCCTCAGGTACTCCCGGAACTGGTACTTCGAGATCAGCCGCTCCGACACGCAGACCGGCGCCACGATCTCGTTCGCCAGCGCGATGTGGCTCTCGACATTCGTCGGCTGCATCAGCTCTTCCTGCCACATCATGTCGAACTGGTCCATGGCGCGGCCGATGCGAATGGCGTTGTTCAGGTTCCAGCGGCCGTGTCCGTCGTTGGCGATATCGAGCTGATTCCCGACTGCGCTACGCATCGCCTCGACCGGCTTGATCATCAGGTCGAGGTCTTCGGCAGACAGGTTCACACCGCGTGTCGGATCGGCAAAGTGGTCGGTGAACGCCCACTTCATCGCCGTCAGGCCGTCGTCGACAAGGCTCTTCGCAAGCGTCCCCGCGTCCATGATCGCCAGCTCGGTATCCCGGTTGCCGGCCCACTGCCCTGTCGTGTTGTAGGTGCGGATGCGGTCGCGACAGGCGCCGCCCAGCAGGTTGTAGATCGGCTGCTGCGCCACCTGTCCCGCGATGTCCCAGAGCGCGATGTCGATGGCGGAGATCGCCCGCGACTCGGCGCCCGCGTAGCCGTAGGCATTGGCCATGTCGAACATGTCCCGCCAGTGCCGTTCGATCGCCAGCGGGTCCTTGCCGATGAGGATGGGCGAGAACATCTCGTGGACCGCGCCTGCGACGGTGCGCGGACCGAACCAGGTCTCGCCGAGGCCGATGTGTCCGGCGTCTGTGTGGACACGGACCCACGTCGCGGCGGCGTGCTCCTTTATGTGGATGGTCTCGATTCGGGTGATCTTCATCTGTCGTGCTCGCTGGAACTGGTGACAGGAGTCAGGTATGGCTGCATCGTACACGCGGAGGCAGTCCTTCATGGAGCGGCCACGCGGCACTCGCCGGGCGATCACAGCGCTGGTGTATAAACTGCGGCAAATCTGTGCGAGGCAATGGCCGCAACCGACAGGGGACGGATCGTGGCGACAGAAACTCAACCGGAGACGAAGACCGCTTCAGACGCCGTGCTCAGGTGCGAAGGGCTGAAGAAGTCGTTCGGCGACATCCACGCGGTCAGGGGCGTCTCTTTCCACATCACGCCGGGCGAGACCTACGGCCTGCTGGGGCCGAACGGCGCCGGCAAGACGACCGTCATCTCGATGGTTTGCGGCGTGCTGGACCGCGATGGCGGTGAGGTCTTCATCGACGGCGATGAGATGAGGCCGAGCAGCGTCGGCATCAAGAGCCTGATCGGCTACGTGCCGCAGGACCTCGCCATCTACCCGGACCTGACCGCCCGCGAGAACCTCTCCTTCTTCGCCCGCCTCTACGCGTTGTCCGGCGATGTAAAGGGCCGCGTAGGCGAGGTGCTGGAGATGACCGGCCTGAGCGACCGCGCCGGCGACCTCGTGAAGACCTATTCAGGCGGCATGAAGCGGCGGCTGAACATCGGAATCGGGTTGCTCCACAGGCCGAAGCTGCTGATCCTCGACGAGCCGACCGTCGGCGTCGACCCGCAGAGCCGCAACGCAATCCTCGAAAGCGTGGCTCAACTGAGCGACGAGGGCATGGCGGTGCTGTACACAACGCACTACATGGAGGAGGCTGAGCGGCTTTGCGACCGCGTCGGCATCATCGACGACGGGCAGCTCAAGGCGGAAGGGACTCGGCGCGAGCTGGTGTCGCTGGTCGGTGAGCACGACCGCATCACGCTGGCCGGCAGCGGCGACCTGGAGGCGGGCGCGGAGGCAGCACGGGGACTCGACAGGGTCCGGGAGGTGAGCGTCTCAGACCAGGGACTGAGCCTGATCGTCGACGATGTACGCAGCGCGCTGCCGGAGTTGCTGGCAGCCCTGGCTGGCTCCGGCGTCAACATCCGCAACATCGACATCAGCGAGCCTGACCTCGAGGCGGTGTTCCTCCACCTGACCGGAAAGGCGCTGCGGGACTGATGCTCAGGGTCGCCGTGACAATCGCAGCGAAGGACCTGCGGCAGAGGCTCCGTGACCGCTCCGCGCTGGTGCTGGCAATCGTCGTGCCGCTGGCGCTGACATTCATCTTTTCCCAGAGCCTGCGGGACGTCACCGGCGGCACGTTCACATTCGACTACGCGCTGGTGGACCTCGACGGCGGTCCTGCTTCCCTGGGCTTCGAGGAGGCGCTGCTCGAGCTGCAGGAGCAGGGAGTTGTGGAGCTCACGAACGCCGAAACGCGGGCCGAGGGTGTGGAACTGGCCGGCGATGGCGACGTAGAGGCGACCTTCGTGATCCCGGCCGGGTTCTCAGACTCCGTAGCGAGCGGCCGGCCGACCAGCGTCGAGGTTGTCGGTAACGTGGACGCGCAGATCGGCACCTCGGTGGCGGAGTCGATGGCTTCACAGTTCGTGTCGCGAGTGCAAGCCGTGCGAGCATCGGTCGGCACAGCTGTCCTGAACCTCGATGAACCCGATGTCACCGCGCTCCTGCTGAGCGCCGCAGAGTTTCCCGACCCGATCGTCGTCGAAGACTTCTCGGCGAGTCGCAAGGAGCTCGATCTCAACACCTTCTTCGCCGCCGGGATGGCGGTCTTCTTCCTGTTCTTCACAGTGCAGTTCGGCATAACCGGGCTGCTTGAGGAGCGGAAAGAAGGCACGCTGCGCAGGCTGCTGGCGGCTCCGGCTCCGAAGGGAGCGATCCTGCTCGGCAAGCTGCTGACAGGGTTCGTGATGGGTGTCGTGAGCATGACGGTGCTGGCGATCGCTTCGACCTTCCTGCTCGACGCCGACTGGGGAGATGCCATCGGCGTTGGAGTGCTGATCGTGCTCGGAGTGATCACGGCCATCGCCGTGACGTCGCTGGTTGCATCGTTCGCCAACTCGGTGGAACAGGCGGGAAGCGCGCAGGCGGTCATCGCCCTGGTGTTCGGCATGCTCGGCGGCTCGTTCTTCCCTGTCTCGCAGGCCGGCGGCTTCATCGAGGTCCTGAGCCTGGCGACACCGCACGCATGGTTCCTCCGCGGGCTGAGCGACCTGCAGAGTGGCGGATCGGTCGGCGATATCTGGCCGTCGATCCTGGCGCTGCTGGCATTTACCGCGGTGACAGGTTCGGTCGCCGCCACGCGGCTCGGAAGGGCGGTCCGGGTATGAAGGCGCTGACCATCGCCCTGTTCAACCTGCGCCGCCTGTTCAGGGACAGGTCGAACATCTTCTTTGTCATCATCCTGCCGCTGGTGCTGATCCTGCTTCTGGGCTCGGTCTTCGGCGGCACCTTCACGCCCGAGGTAGCCGTGTTCGATGCCGCGGATGATGACCGCAGCCGCCGCGTGATCGAGGCACTGGAGCAGATCGAAGAGATCGACGTCGACATGGTCGACAGCGAGGACGAAGTGGTGGAGCTGGTGAGCCGCGGCCGTGCGCAGGCCGGCTTCGTGATCCCGGCCGGATTTGCCGAACGCGTCGAGGGAGGCGAGTCGGTCGGTGTGCGTTACTTCGGAAGGCAGGACACACTGGCGCCGCAGCTGCGCTCGACCGTGAACGACGTGATCGCCCGTGAGAGCGCGGTGTTGCGGGCGGCGCTGTTTGCGCAGTC
>JANQEF010000183.1 GCA_028278465.1 Dehalococcoidia bacterium
GGCGTTCGATGAGATCGACAGCGCCCCTGAAGAGCGAGAGCGCGGTGTCACGATCGCAACGTCTCATACCGAGTACGAGACCGAGACCCGGCACTACGCGCACGTCGACTGCCCGGGCCACGCCGACTACATCAAGAACATGATCACCGGCGCCGCCCAGATGGACGGTGCGATCCTGGTCGTTGCCGCTCCTGACGGCCCCATGCCGCAGACGCGGGAGCACATCCTGCTCGCCCACCAGGTGAACGTGCCCGCCATGGTCGTCGCGCTCAACAAGTGCGACATGATGGACGACGAAGAGCTTCTGGAGCTTGTTGAGCTCGAGGTCCGGGAGCTGCTTTCGAACTACGGCTTCCCCGGCGACGACATCCCGATCGTTCGTGTCAGCGCGCTTGAGGCGCTGGAGAATGCCGGCGACTCGAGCAACAAGTGGGTCCAGGCGATTCATGAGCTGATGAGTCAGGTTGACGAGTACGTTCCGGTTCCGGAACGCCCTGTCGACCAGCCGTTCCTGATGCCAGTCGAGGACGTGTTCGGCATCAAGGGTCGCGGCACCGTCGCTACCGGCCGGATCGAGCGCGGCGTGGTGAAGGTCGGAGAAGAGATCGACATCGTCGGCTTCGGCCAGAACACCAAGTCGGTCGTCACCGGCGTGGAGATGTTCCACAAGACGCTTGAGGACGGTCAGCCCGGAGACGCGGTTGGCATTCTCCTGCGTGGTGTCGAGCGTGAGGACATCTCGCGCGGAGCAGTGCTGTCGAAGCCCGGTTCGATCACGCCGCACACCAAGGCGAAGGCCCAGGTGTACGTGCTGACCAAGGACGAGGGTGGACGGCACACGCCGTTCTTCTCGGGCTACCGTCCGCAGTTCTACATCAGGACCACTGACGTTACCGGCGAGATCAAGTTGGCCGAGGGCACGGAGATGGTCATGCCCGGTGACAACACCGAGATGGACATCGAGCTGATGTACCCGGTCGCTCTCGAAGAGGGCATCCGGTTCGCCATCCGAGAGGGTGGACGCACCGTCGGCTCCGGCGTTGTCACGTCGATCGTAGGCTAAGTTGAGAATTTTCGGTGGGCGCAGGCTGAGTCTTGCGCCCACCGGTTGCATCTAAGTGTCGGGCCACCGTGGTGATTGAGCCAGGGTTGGCAGCCAGGGCGTAAATAGTCAGAGATGGCACGCAAGAACGCAGTACGCACCATAATCTCGCTGGAATGTGGAGAGTGTAAGAAGTACACCTACCACAGCGAGAAGAACCGCCGGAACAACCCCGACAGGATCACCCTGACCAAGTTCTGCCCGCGCTGCAGGGCCAGGCAGGACTTCCGGGAGAAGAGGTAGCGAGATGGCTCGTAACCCGACCCGACCGAGGAGCCCGCGCTCAGTTGGACTGACTCCGGGCGAGCGCTTCTCGTTGTTCGGCTTCTTCGGCGAAGTCTGGGGTGAGCTTCGGCGCGTCACCTGGCCCACGAGACAGGAAGCCACGCGCCTCACGATACTGGTGCTGATCGTCTCGACTGCATTCGGCCTGTTCCTCGGTGGGGCAGACCTGCTGTTCTCCGAAGTTATGTCACTGCTGGCTGGAACCTGATCCTTCCAATGACTACCGATCCCGCCACAACCAGCGCCATCGAGACCGGTGGCAGGTGGTACATAGTCCACACCTACTCGGGACAGGAAGACCGCGTCCAGAAGAACCTCGAACAGCGCATCGAGACTATGGACATGGCCGACAAGATTCTCGAGGTCGTGGTCCCGACCGAGGAAGAGGTCGAGATCAAGGAAGGCGAGCGGCGCACCGTCGAGAAGAAGATGTACGCCGGCTACCTTCTCGTCCGCATGGTGATGGACGACGAGTCTTGGTACGTGGTGCGCAACACGCCCGGCGTAACCGGCTTCATATCTGCAGAGGATGAGCGCGAGAAGCGTCCGAAGCCCGTGCCGCTGGAGGATGCCGAGGTCGACCGGATCATGCGCCGCATGAAGTCCGAGGCGCCGACTGTCCGCATCGGGTTCCAGAAGGGCGACTCTGTCCGCATCAAGGACGGACCTTTCACTGACTTCATCGGCACCGTCGACGACGTCAACGAGGAGCGGGGCAAGGTGAGCGTTCATGTCTCGTTCTTCGGTCGTGACACGCCGGTCGAACTGGACTTCCTGCAACTGGAAAAGGCTTAAAGCGGCTCTTCGAACGAGGATTTCACCCGGACTCCCGGATTCAGTAGAGCGCGAGGAATAGACACGTGGCTAAAAAAGTCACAGGAATGTTGAAACTGCAGCTGCCGGCAGGCGCGGCGACACCCGCCCCGCCGGTCGGTCCTGCTCTCGGACAGCATGGTGTGAACATCATGCAGTTCGTGAAGGAGTACAACGAGCGCACCGCGCAGTTGCGCGGCAACGTTGTGCCTGTCGAACTGACCGTCTACCAGGACAGGTCGTTCACCTTCACGCTGAAGAGCCCGCCTGCGTCCGACCTCATCAAGAAAGCGGCCGGTCTGCCGGGCGGTTCAGGCGCTCCGGGCGTCGAGATGGCCGGCTCGATCTCAAGGGACAAGATACGCGAGATCGCCGAGACGAAGATGCAGGACCTGAACGCAAACGATATTGAAGCTGCCATGAAGATCATCGAAGGCAGCGCCCGCAGCATGGGAGTCACGGTCTCCGGCTAGGACGGCAGGACAGAGCGATATGGCGAGACACGGAAAGCGATACAGGGAAGCGGCCGACGAGATCGGCTTCGAGCCACATGGCCCGCAGGAAGCGGTGTCACTGGCGAAGAAGCACGCCAGGGCGAAGTTCGACGAGGCCGTCGAGTTTCATGTGACGACGTCGGCAGACCCGCGGCACGCTGACCAGCAGATCCGCGAGGTAGCCGAGCTGCCGCACGGCACTGGCAAGCAGGTCCGCGTCCTGGTTTTCGCCGAGGGTGACGCAGCGCAAGAGGCGAAGGACGCCGGCGCCGACTTCGTGGCCGACGACGAGATCATCAAGCGCATCGAGGGCGGCTGGGCCGACTTCGACACAGCTATCGCTACCACCGACCAGATGGCGAAGATCGGCCGCCTTGGCCGCTACCTCGGCCGCCGCGGCCTGATGCCGAACCCGCGCACCGGCACGGTCGTGCAGCCGGACGGCATCGCAGACGCGGTAAAGAGCTCGAAGCAGGGCCGCAGCGAGGTCCGCATGGACAAGCAGGCGGTGATCCACACCCGGATCGGCGTTGCCAGCTTCAGCGAGGCGCAGATCCTGGAGAACATGGCGAGCGTCTACTCGACGATCATGCGCGCCAAGCCCGAGGGCGTAAAGGGCGCGCTGGTGAGGTCGGCGACGCTGACCACGACGATGGGCCCCGGCATCAAGCTCGATCTCACGGAGCTCGAAGAGGCCTCACGCTCCGTCTCATAAGTACCGATCATCAACTACGGGACCGCAGCGAGAATCTGCTAGAGTAGAAGAAGCAACTGAACAGGAAACGGCTGTAGAAAACGGGTCACCTCCGGGTGGTAATGCGCAAGCGCCTGTCGAGGTCGGGTTTCGAGATTCGGCGACATGCCGGATAACGCCCCGGGCCGTAGCAGCTCCGGGGTTTTTTGTTGTCCGGGAGTAGTCGCCCCGGCCGGCCCCAACGGAACACGGAGGCCAGATGCCAACTGAGAAGAACATACAGGCGGTGGCGGAGCTAGCCGAAGACTTCAAGTCATCGTCGCTGGTGATCACCGCCGAGTACCGCGGGCTCAACGTGAACGAGATGCAGGGGATGCGTCGCGCCGTTCGCGAGTCCGAGGCGCAGTTCAAGATCGCCAAGAACACGCTGGCGCGAATCGCGGCGGACGACGCAGGCCGCCCGGAGCTCAAGGAGCTAATCGATGGACCGATCGGCTTCCTGACGACGCAGGGCGATCCTGCGGCAGCAGCGAAGGTGCTGGTCAACTACATCGACGACAACAGCGTCGAGATGACCATCACCGGCGGTGCACTCGATACGGAGATGCTCACCGTCGACCGCATCAAGGCGCTTGCGAAGCTTCCTTCGAAGGAAGTGCTGCTCGCCAAGATGATGGGCAGCATGAACAGCCCGATAACCGGTCTTGTCATGGTGATGAGCGGTCCGGTCCGGGCGCTTGCGACGGTTCTGCAACGGATCTCAGAGCAGGGCGGCGCGGCCGCTGCTGAGGCAGCATCGGAGGATGAGCCAGAGGCGGCGAGCGACGAAACGCCCGCTGCCGAGGCAGATGCAGCGGATAAATCCGCAGAGGCAAACACGCCCGCTGACGCCGAAGCCGAAACGCCTGCGGTAGAGGCGGAATCAGGAGATGCGCCTGAAGCCGAGGCTGAGGCTGACGCAGAAGCGCCCGCCGAGGAAGCTGCCGAAGGCGAGCCGCCTGCCGAAGAAGAGTCCGCAGACGGCGAAGAAGAGGAAAAGTCCGAATAGCGACACAGCGCCGGGAGTCCGGCGTAAGCCGATAACAACGATCTAGCGGCCGGTTCTGGCCCGGGAGATATCAAGACATGGCAATCACGAAAGAAGAGCTGATCGAGGGAATCAAGGAGATGTCCGTGCTCGACCTCGCAGAGGTCGTCAAGGCCCTTGAAGAAGAGTTCGGCGTCTCCGCTGCCGCACCGGTTGCTGTCGCAGCCGCGCCTGCAGCCGGTGATGCCGGCGCCGGTGGTGGTGGCGGCTCCGAGGAGAAGGACGAGTTCAACGTCGTCCTCAAGGAGGTCGGAGGCAACAAGATCGCCGTGATTAAGGCGGTCCGTGAGCTGACCCCGCTCGGCCTGAAAGAGGCCAAGGACCTCGTCGAGGCTGCGCCGAAGCCCGTCAAGGAAGGCGCAACCAAGGAAGAGGCGGACGAGGCGAAGGCCAAGCTCGAAGAGGCCGGCGCCGTCGTCGAGCTCAGCTAGAGCACCGACCACGTTCAACCTGAGAGAGCCCTGCCAGTGACGGCAGGGCTCTCTCGCGTCTTGCCTCAGATGATCGCCGGTTGCTGTACGCTTGCCGCTCACCACGGCACCGCTTCGAGGACGAGAATGAAGTTTCCGGGCGATCTCACAGGCGAAGAGCTTGAAGCGGCATATCAGCAGCTTCGTGAACGGTCGGTGGAGCGCTGGGGCGAGCAGCGGACGGCTGAGATCGAGAGGGATCTCAGGAACACCGCTGCCGCGATCGCACGGCTGGAACGTCTGCGCTTCTCACGGGACGACGCGCCCGCTTTCTACCTTCACGAGACGACCGCTCGACCCGGCAGTGACTCCTCGCACGCCACGGAAGCCGCGCCGTGACCGATCTCGCTCTCGCATCCGTCACTAAGACCGCCCAACTCGTCCGGGAGCGGCAGATTTCTGCCTCTGAGTTGGTAACCTCTGCTTTGGAGCGCATTCGGCAGACTGATGCTGAACTGCAGGCGTGGGAGACGCTGGACGAGGAAGGCGCGCTGGCCCAGGCGGGGCAGGCTGACGCCTCTGTCACCAGTGGCGAAGTGCTCGGCCCGCTGCATGGAGTCCCTGTCGGCGTCAAGGACATCATCGCCACCGCCGGGATCCGCACGGCGATGGGCTCGCCGATCTACGACGAAAACGTGCCGACACAGGACGCGGCCGTTGTGGCCCGGCTGAAGGGCGCCGGTGCGATCGTACTCGGCAAGACCGTCACGGTTGAGTTCGCAATGTCATGCCCACCGCGCACGCTCAACCCGTGGAACAGGGAACACACACCGGGAGGAAGCAGCAGCGGTTCTGCAGTCGCGCTCGCCTCGAGTCACTGTCCGCTGACGCTCGGCACCCAGACCGCCGGGTCGGTGATCCGTCCGGCCGCCTACAACGGCGTCACTGGCTTCAAGCCGACGTATGGACTGGTGTCCCGACGCGGCGTTTTCCCGGTCAGCTGGACTCTCGACACCGTTGGCTGGATGACCCGTACCGTGACCGATACTGCCGTAGTGATGGACGTCTTGAGCGGCCACGACCAAACCGACTCGGCGAGCGTTCGACCGCGTCAGTCCGGATTCGCCGCCGGTCTCGCCGAAGCGCCGAACGCCCCGAGGCTCGGGATCATCTCGGGCGACATAGAGCGCACAACCTCGACCGAGATGCAGGCGCACATGTTTGAGCTGATCGAGTTGCTGCGGCAGGGCGGCAACTGGGTAGAGCTGTTCGACCTGCCGATCTCCTACCTCCACATCCGTGACGCCAACCTGGCGATACAGTCGACGGAAGCGGCCGAGGTGCACAGGCGCGACTTCGCCGAGCGGCCCGACGACTACAGCCCGCAGGCGCGGGCGAAGATCGAGACCGGAAACCTGATCCCGGCGACTGCCTACGTCCAGGCGCAGCGGCTGCGGCGCCAGTTCCGCAGGGACATAGACGAGAGCATGACGACGCTGGATGCGCTGATTATGCCTGCCGCGGCGGGTCCAGCGCCTAAGGATCTGACCACGACCGGCGACACCACTTTCTACTCGCCGTGGACCACCGCCGGGCTGCCTGCGATCACCATCCCGACGGGAATCAGCCAGAACGGCATGCCGATCGGCGTACAGTTGGTAGGGCGAGGTCACGACGATTCCGGTCTGCTCAGAGCGGCGCGCTGGGTCGAAGAGCGCGTCGGCTACACGCCGAAGCCGCCGCCGCTGGCATCCGTCGCAGGCTGAAGCCGCTGTCGCCAGACCTTAGAACAGGCTGTGCGACTGGCCGCCGTCCACGTTTATGCATGCGCCGAGGATCAGATCGGCGTGAATTGAGGCCAGGAACGCCACCGTGGCGCCGATCGGCTCTGGCCAGCCGAACTTACCGGCCGGCAGGTTGCGCTCGATGAACTCATCCACGTCTTCCGGCGTGTTGTTGTTGGTGAACCGGTCCCAGGAGCCGCCAGGGAAGAGGATCGAGCCTGGAGCGATGGCGTTAACCGTCACGCCCTCGCTTGCCAGAGTCATCGCAGCATGCTTGGTTGCGGCGATCATGCCTGCCTTCGCCGTCATGTAAGGCGCCGTGCCGCCGTGCTCTCGCCCGTAGATTGAGGCGATGTTGATCACGCGGCCCCAGCCACGGTCTTTCATCGGGGGCAGTGCCAGCTTCATGAGGCGGACCGCAGACCACAGGTTCACCTCCATCACGGCCTGGAAGTCCTCCATCGAGGAGTTCAACAGGTCGCTCGTGCCCATGGAGCCGCCGACGTTGTTAACCAGGATGTCGACCTGCCCGAGATCCGAACTGACCCGCTCGATTAGTTGCTCCGCCGTGTCGGGCTGGCCAAGGTCGGCCACGGTGGCGCTCACGTTGACGCCGAGCTCACGGATCTCGTCTGCCGTCTCGTTCAGGCGGTCTTCTCCACGTGCGCAGATCGCCACGTTCACGCCCTCTCGAGCGAGAGCCAGAGCCGATTGCCTCCCGAGGCCTCGGCTGCCTCCTGTCACCAGTGCATTCTTGCCCGAAATTCCCATGTCCATGGCGAAGTCCCCAGGTTCAGTGTTGTCTGTTTCGTCAGCAGGCCGTTGGAGCCGGAAAGCAGAGGTCCATAGAAGCGCCTTGCACGGTCTGCGGCGCTGTTCAGCAAGCCTCCAAAA
>JANQEF010000249.1 GCA_028278465.1 Dehalococcoidia bacterium
GCAGTCCCGGGCGAGGCTGTTACTGGAACGCGCGGCCGCGACCAGCCGCGCGAACGCGCCATCCACGGTTCCCAGCACGCTGGCTCCGCTCTTGCCCGAGCAGATCGTGGATCGTACGCCGCCCGGCGCGGCGCTGGTCTACTACGCGCTGCTGAACGACAGGCTCGTCACCTGGGTCAGCACGAACGGTTCGCTGCGGCACTTCGAGAGCCGCGTCGACCCGGAGGCGATCAGTCAACAGATCGAGACACTGCGCAAGATGCTGGAAGCCGGCTGGGATTCTCAGGATTTCCTGCCGCTTTCGCATGCGTTGTTCGAGCTGTTGATCCGGCCGATTCAGGGTCACGTGCAGGACTCGCAGACGTTGATCCTGCTTCCGGACAAGGCGCTGCATCAGCTGCCCTTCGCAGCCTTGATGGATTCGGCGACCGGCCGGTTCCTGGCGCAGGATCATCCGCTGGCGGTTTCGCCCAGCGCCACGTTCCTGCTCCGGGCCGCGGAATCGTCCAGCCGAGACGACACGCAACGCGCCCTGATCGTCGGGAATCCGCGATTCGATCCGGGCGTGTTCCGCGGCTTGCGCAGCCTGGCCGGCGCAGAGGCCGAGGCCGGCGCGATCCGGGAGCTGTACGACTCCTCCACGCTTCTGATGAGAAAGCGAGCTACGTCGCAGAGTTTCCTGCAGGAAATGAACCGGCACTCCGTGGTGCACTTCGCCGGCCACGCTCTGCCCAGCAAGGATCCCTTGCTGTCGAGATTGGTGCTAGCCCCGGATCCCGCAACGGGCGACACCGGAGAGCTGTTTGCGCGAGATCTCTACGAAATCGGCGACAGCCCGTCGCGCCTCGTCGTGCTTGCCGCCTGTTCCACGGCGACCGGGCGGGTCTCGTCATCGGAAGGAGCCTTGAGCCTGGTGCGGCCCTTCCTGGCCATCGGGGTTCCTTCGGTGGTGGCCAGCCTGTGGCAGATCCACGATGCGGCCAGCGCGCAGTTCTTCACCCGTTTCCATACTGCCTATCGTGAAACCGACGACCCGGTCGCGGCCTTGCATCAAACACAGGTCGCCATGATCGAAGCGGACGACGATCTGCTGAGCCATCCAAGAGTATGGGCGGCGATCCAGTTGTTCGTCGGTGCGCAGGGTGAGCCGCAGGAGATTGAGCATGCGGGATGACGAGTTGGTCCGTGAGATCGCATCGCGCGAGCTGGGAACCTTGGTTCAGGCTGGAGCCCTCACGCTCGAGGAGGCCGGGGAGGTCGGTCCGCACCCTACGTTGGTGCACGACCTCAACGGTCAGTTGCTCTTTCGTCGGTACCCGATTCTCGGCCGTGAGCACGCGGGCGGATTCGTGGATATGGCGGCACACGAGAATCTAGGCGGCCCACTTCTCGCAGCCGCCATCGAATCGAGTTGGCAGATCGACTCTTTTCACGACCAACTCGAACTGTTCGCGGCGAACCACCACCACAGGCGCGAGCACGTCAAGCTGGTCGCCTACAGCTATCCCAAGTTCGCCGCGCAGGTTCGTGACGACGCAACAACCATGGTGGACATCAGCAGCGGAGAGCCGGTTCCCCAGGACCAGCTTCGCCCCTGGTCGCTTCTGGACTCGCTTTCCGCGGCCGAGGCTGCGCGCAACAGGGAAGCCTCATCGGAACGGATGCGGTACTGGAGTACGGAGGGCCGGGCCGCATCGACGCTCGATGAACCGGCGAAGCCGTTCACGGTGGGTGACTTCAAGTACATTGAGCAAGAGGCACTATGGTGTTCGGTTGCGTCAGCTCAGATGATCCTGGACTACCACGGAGTCAAGTCTGACGCAGAGACTCTTGCGAAGGACATCGGGCTGCTCGTCCAGAACAAGAAAATCGCCCTTCCCGCTCACGAGGGCGCCGTCAAGCACCTCGCCGACGTGCTGGCGGATACGGCCGCTCCCGACCTCGACTTCAACACCACCCACGTTGACTCAACCCATTGCTGGAACTGCGTCACGGCATGGCTAAAGAGTACCGGGCCGCTGATTCAGTTTGTCCCGGGTCACGCACGCGTACTCGCAGGCTACGTGAGCTATTCTCTCGAGGGCACAGGAACCACCCGAAAGTACCTGGCGTACGATCCCTGGAAATACAACGGAATCAAGTGGGTTCCTGCCGACGAGCTGATTACCGATTTCACGTGCCGGGCCGAGTGCGGGAAGCACAAACCAACGCCCTAGGGTGTCTCCTTTTTCTTATTGATGATCGTAGGGGGGCAGAAAGGGTCGGTGATGCCGGCGTAGCCGGTCGCCATCGTCGGACAGACCTCTTTTCCTTCCTCGTTCCACACACTTCTTGTGGCGGGGACCGGAAGACAAGAAGGTGCCTTCTCGAGCGCTTTGTAGAGATGCCGGAAGTGCTCCGCGACGCATCGAAACCCCCTGTTTTCAAGCGGTGATCCGCATGGATGTCTATCGGTGCACGTGTGGAATGTTCCATCGGGACACTTGCAGCGTTCTCCATCGGCACACTTGCAGGGTTTTCCATCGGGGCACTTGCAGGTCTTTCCATTGGGGCACTTGCAGGGTTTTCCATCGGGGCATGGGTAGGGTCTTCCATCGGGACACAGACAAGGTCCTCCGTCGCAGCACGGACAGCGTTCGAGATACAGCTCCTGGTGGCCAGGCGTCGGTACGTTCTCGACCCTAGCAAACGCGTCGCCCTCGAGCTTGATCTTGCGGACGGTTCCCTCGTACCACAGTGTGATGCTCGAAGTCAGGGCGTTTGTCATCACGGCGCGCGAGGCAAACGATTGACTGTAGTCGACCGAGTTGGCCAGCTCGCAACTCTTATTCTCCGCGTCCCGGCCAACCCAGTACCACTGCCGCCACACACGGGAGGAATGGAGGTCGCCGCTGATTTTCTCGAATAGCGCCGTCACACGATCGGTCCCGGCCTTGAGCTCCCGTGCCTCCCCGTGTTCTCCAATTGCCTTGTTCAACTCCGGAAGCCACGAGAGGTCGTTCTCGCACTGCGGGTCGTGCTCGCCGCACCCCTCGTCCAGCGTGCTGCCGGCCCAGCTACAACCTCCCGTTCCTTGTCCCTTCTCACCCTCCACCGCAACAACGTTGCGATGGCCCAGGCGATACTCCGGGAATTGAAAGAGGCTCTGCTGAAGCGTGACTGTCGTGTCGTCAAGCTTCCATTCGGCCCATCGCTCTGCAAGATCCTCACGACAGGCAGCCTTGGCTTTGCGTGTTTTCAGATTCCGGCTCCGACAAGGTAGGCACTGCTTCTGGTCGACTTCGGTCTGCCCGTCTTTCTCCAGGCACCCATCGAAGCAGTCCAGCTCATTCTTACCATCACACACAAGACTCTTGATGCCATCGGGTCGGACGAGCAACCTTGGGTCGTGATTCTCCGCCCTGATCAGAGCCACGTCGAACTTTGATGTCCGGTAATCATCCGGCTCGACTTTCTTGTTGCAATCGAGTTCCGACTCCACGACGATCGCGCACAGTCCGACGAAAACAAGATCCAGGTTTGCCATCACGCACCTCCTTGCGTCGGTATTTCTCCGAGTCTACGCGCGCACGACGGCGCAGATCAAGTGATGAGCGGTTGACTTGAAGCGGCCACCGGCGTAGCCTCAGGCAAGTTTTCTGACTCCGGCAAGCCATGAGGGGGATGGCCCGATACCGAAGGAGGCGGAGTGATCCGCCCCTGACTCCCGCGACAACCTGCATGGAGGCCTCGATGGGGACGATTCGAACGTACGCAGCGATCGCGTTGGCACTTGCGCTGGGCTGCGCCGCCGCGCTGGCCGCCGCCAGCCCCGCCGATCGCATGAACTTCCAGGGCGTGCTCCGCGACAGCGAGACCGGGTTGCAACTGGAAAGCGCCGCCACGGGCGAGGTGTCGCGCGTCTTGCTTGCGAAAGACGCCGAGCTGCTCGAGCGGCGGCTGGCGGAGCAGGAGCATGCGCTCGAGGCGTTGCGCACGCAAATACAGGCCCTACAGGAACAGGCTGTGCCGTGACGGACGCGTCCGGATCGCGGGCTTCGCGTTAGAATCGGCGCCTGGCAGGAGGTTCCCATGCGCGCCGATACTCTGCTCATCCTCTCCCTGGCATTGTTGCTCGCCACAGCCTGCGCCACGACGACCGAGAAGCCCCAGGCGCAACAGCACCACGACGTCATCCTCCGCGGCGGCACGCTCTACGACGGAAGCGGCAACGCCCCGATCACCGCCGACCTCGCCATGGACGGCGACCGCATCGCCGCCATCGGTGACCTCACGAACGCGACCGCCGAGAAAGACATCGACGCAAGCAACCTGGCTGTAGCCCCGGGCTTCATCAACGTCCTCAGCTGGGCCACCGACTCGCTGCTGATGGACGGCAAGGCCCAGAGCGAGATCCGCCAGGGCGTCACCCTGCAGGTGTTCGGCGAGGGCATTTCCTACGGCCCGGCCAACGACACGATCAAGGCCCATCTCGAGGAGTGGCGCCCTCCGGAGTTCGACTACGAGATCACCTGGACCACGTTCGGCGAGCACCTCGAGCACATGGAAGCAAAGGGCGTCTCGCCCAACGTCGCCTCCTTCGTGGGCGCGGCCACCGTCCGCATCCACGAGCTGGGCTTCGAAGACCGCGCCCCGAACGACGAAGAGCTGGAGAACATGCGCGGCCTGGTCCGCCAGGCCATGGAAGAGGGCGCCCTGGGCGTGGGCTCGTCCCTGATCTACGCCCCGGCCTTCTACGCCAAGACCGACGAGCTGATCGCACTGACGAAAGAAGCGGCAGCCTACGGGGGCTCGTACATCTCGCACATCCGCAGCGAGGGCGTCCGACTCCTCGAGGCCGCGGACGAGTTCCTGCAGATCGCCCGCGAATCCGGAGCCGCAGCCGAGATGTACCACCTCAAGGCCGCCGGCAAGAACAACTGGCACAAGCTCGACGCCCTGATCGAGAAGATCGAGGCCGCCCGCGCCGAGGGGTTGCGCATCACGGCCGACATGTACACCTACGCCGCCGCGGCCACCGGCCTCGACGCCGCCATGCCGCCGTGGGTTCAGGAAGGCGGGTACCCGGCCTGGAAGGAACGCCTCCAGGACCCCGAAACCCGCAAGCGAGTCGCCAAGGAGATGAACACGCCCACCGACGAGTGGGAGAACCTGTTCCTCGAGGCCGAGCCGAAGAACATGATGCTGGTGCAGTTCAACAACCCCGAGCTGCGCCACCTGACGGGACGCACGCTGGCCGACGTCGCCGCCGAGCGCGGCACACCGCCGGCCGAGACGGCGATGGACCTGGTGATCGAGGACGGCAGCCGTGTCGGAACGGTCTACTTCGTGATGGACGAGGACAACATCCGCGAGAAGGTCGCGATACCGTGGATGAGCTTCGGCTCGGACGAGGCCGCGCAAGCGCCCGAGCCGCCGTTTGACGAGTTCATGCCGCACCCGC
>JANQEF010000306.1 GCA_028278465.1 Dehalococcoidia bacterium
GAAGGCTGTCGAGCCGTACCGCCGACTATCAGCCGAGCTGGACATCGCCGTGTGCGGGCCCGAGCTGGCGGCCGGAATGCACTACTCCCGCGCAGAGTGGCTGGCGCAGCGGGCGACGGATATCGGGCGGATCGATATCAACTTCGGCGGCGTGACGGCGTGCCGGAAGGCGGTCGACATGTACGAGTCGTTCGGGCTGCCGTGCGAGATGCATGTTGGCGGTTTCGGCAACGCTGCGATCCTGGGCGCGACGACGGCGGAGACGTGTGAGTTTTTCGAACGCGGGCTGCTCTACCCGCTTGATCATCCGCTGGGCGACTATGACGAGATGCCGCCGTACCTGAACTCGCCGTGCGACCCGATGGACGACGAGGGCAATGTGATCCTGCCTTCAGGGCCGGGGCTGGGGATCGACTTCAACTGGGATTACATAAACGGGAACCGGATTGAGGAGTGAGGCAGCGGTTCTCAGTTCTCAGTTTGGTAGGGGCGGTGCTTGCCCCGCCCGGTCCTGGCGGCAGCCGGGACGACGTGTTTCCTGAGCGAAGCGGAGCGAAGTCGAAGGATCTCTCGACGAACGGCCGAGCCTGACAGGACGAGTTTTCTGCACAAGAGACCCTTCGACTCCGCTCAGGGAACACGCTGGCTCAGGGTGGCGGACGTTCCTTCTCCCAGCGGGAGAAGGTGCAGGATGAGGGAGAAGTTGTCTCTCCCCTCCCATATTGGGAGGGGATTAAGGGGAGGGTTATTCGTCTTGCTGAGGACGAGTAGGTATGTCACCAACGACCCTCCCTCTAACTCGCGCCCAGAGGGCACCCGAAGCTGGGAGGGAGGAATTGTCGTCCTGCTCCGCTCACCGCCCACGCCAATGCTCTAACATCTCGCTTCGTTGGCAGGACCTCACTGCCCTGCCCGTCCCACCAACCTCGTCCCACCCCGGAGAACCACATGCCTGAACGCAAGCCCCGGCTGGAAGGAAAGGTTGCCATCGTCACCGGCGCCGGCTCCCGAGGCGAAGGCGTCGGCAACGGCAAGGCCACCGCGATCCTCTTCGCCCGCGAAGGCGCAAAGGTCCTGCTCGTGGACCTCGAGATCGACCGCGCGGAAGAGACGCTCGCCGAGATCACCGCCGAGGGAGGCGTCGCGTCAACCTTCCAGGCAGACGTCACACAAGACGAAGATTGCCGGGCGCTGGTCAAGGCCGCGGTCGAACGCTACGGCCGGCTCGACATCCTCGACAACAACGTCGGCAACAGCCACCGCGAGACGGTGACCGAGATAGAGCCCGAGACATGGGACTCCCTGATGGACCTGAACCTGAAGAGCATGATGCTCACCTCCCGCCACGCCATCCCTCGCATGGTCGAGACCGGCGGCGGCTCCATAGTCAACATCGCTTCCATTGCGGGCGTGCGGGCATCGAAGTCGATGGCATACACCGCTTCGAAGGCCGGCGTGATCGGTCTCACTATCGCCATGGCCGCCGACCACGGACGGCAGGGCATCCGAGTGAACGCCATCGCGCCCGGAGCCGTGTACACGCCGATGGTGGCGTGGCGGCTCTCCGACGAGATGCGGGCGCACCGCAAGAACACGACGATGCTGGGCATCGAGGGCACGTCGTGGGACGTCGGCTGGGCGGCGGTCTACCTCGCGAGCGACGAGTCGCGCTGGGTCACGGGTTCAGTGCTCACCGTGGATGGCGGAGCCACGATGCGCTCGCCCCACGCCTACCGCGACGAGGACTGATCTTTCCCCTACTTCCAGACCTCGCCGAATAGCCGCAGCC
Organism: Dehalococcoidia bacterium; assembly: GCA_028278465.1. GTDB lineage: Bacteria > Chloroflexota > Dehalococcoidia > Lucifugimonadales > Lucifugimonadaceae > JAJCYX01. The sequence continues at coordinate 1,790 of JANQEF010000306.1, forward strand.
AGTTGCCGCCCATGATCTTCTCGACGTCCCCCTGCGAGTAGCCGCGCTTCTCCAGGCCCTCACCGATGTTCTGGAACTCGGCCGATGATGCGAAGCCGTCGAGGTGCACGTACGGCTCCGGCGTGTCCGCCACCTGCGAAGCCGGTATCGTGCCCTGCGTCGAGAACAGCCACTCGAACCAGGTCCGCGGTTGCTCCTGGCACATGTCGGACCCGAGCGCCACGTGGTCTGGCCCAACCATCTGGACCAGGTACTCGATGCGGTCCAGGTAGTCGTCGAGAGTCGACTCGAAACCCTTCGGGAAGAACATCGGGAAGCCGTTCGAGCCGATCACACCGCCCTTCTCGACCAGCAGCCTGATCGCCTCATCCGTCTTGTTGCGCGAGTGGTCGTCCTGCGAGCGGGCGTTGGCATGCGTGATCGCAACCGGCATCTCGGAGTGCTCGATCGTGTCGAGCGTCGTGCGGTCGCCGACGTGAGACAGGTCGATCAGCACGCCGACTCGGTTCATCTCCGCCACCGCGGCGCGGCCGAACTTGCTCAGGCCGTCGTCGTGCAGCTCGTAGCAGCCGTTGCCGAGCAGGTTTCGCTCGTTATAAGTCACCTGGATGATGCGGACGCCGAGCTCATGGAACAGCTTTATGCGGCGTAGGTCATTGCCGATGGGCGTCGCGTTCTGCCAGCCGAAGATGATCCCGCAGCGGCCGGAGGAGCGCGCTTCGTGGATGTCGTCGACGGTGCGCGCTGGCATCACAAGGTCCGAGTTCTGCTCGAAGATGCCGTACCAGTCGGAGATGGTGTCGATGGCCGACTCGAAGTCGTCCCAGATGGCGATGGTGGCGTTGATGGCGGTCATGCCACCCGCGACAAGATCCTCCAGCATGTTGCGCGGTCCCCATGCCGACGTGTTGAGGCCGTCTATCGAGATCGGTCCGGGAGTTTCGTTCTCCAAAGCCGCAGTCCTTTGTCGTCATATGAAAACCCGGCTTGCTGGCCGGCTTGCCGGCTGGCGCAATCTAGCATGAAACGCCAGATGAAGAACACGCTTCGCGTGCTTGCCGGTTCCGCGGTTCAGGACTAATCTGCGTGCGCCACGAAAACCGCCTCCAGCAACACTCGGGAGCTCCAGAATGAACCTCGGCTTTTTCACGATGCCGCTGCACCCGCCCGGCGCAGACTTCACGCAGCTGCTGAAGGACGACCTGCAACAGATCATCAGGCTCGACGAGCTGGGCTACGAGGAGGCGTGGATCGGTGAGCACTTCACCGCGCAGTGGGAGCCTATTCCGTCGCCGGAGCTGTTCATCGCGCAGGCGATCGGCCTTACGAAGAACATCAGGCTCGGCACCGGTGTGAACTGCGTGCCGAACCACAACCCGTTCGTGCTGGCGCACCGCATAGCGCAGCTCGACCACATGGCCGAGGGCAGGTTCAACTGGGGTGTTGGCACCGGCAGTTTCGCCGGGGACACCGAGGCGTTTGGCTACGACGAGAACGGCTGGATTGACAACCGCGCCTACACCCGTGAGGCGATCGAGCTGATCTTGAAGATCTGGGAAGACCCGCAGCCGGGGCTTTACGAGTCGAAGTGGTGGAAGTTCCGTATCCCGGAGCCGCAGGACGACATCGGCCTGGGCGCCTTCGTCAAGCCGTACCAGCAGCCGCACCCGCCGCTGGGCGTCGCAGGTGTTACGCCGTTCTCTTCAACGTTGAAGATGGCTGGCACTCGCGGCTGGATCCCGATGAGCATCAACCTGACGCCACCGAACCTGCTGAAGACGCACTGGGACGCGGTCGAGGAGGGCGCGAACGAGGCCGGCCTTACGCCCGACCGGTCGGTGTGGCGAGTGGCCCGCGAGGTGTTCGTCGCCGAGACTTCAGCTGAGGCCCGAAAGATCGCCAGCCAGGGCGTGATTAAGCGAGATTTCGAGGAGTATTTCCTGAGGTCGCTGCCGAAGGCCGGGATGCTGGGGATCATGAAGAACGACCCGGATATGCCGGACTCGGATGTGACGGTCGACTACCTGGTGGATAACGTGTTCATCGTGGGGAGCGTCGACGAGGTGACGCAGAAGCTGTGTGACCTGAACGGGGAGCTGGGCGGTTTCGGCACGCTGCTGGCGATGGGCCACGAGTGGGACCCGCACGAGGCGTGGGACACATCGATGGCTCTGCTGGCGAAAGAGGTGATGCCGAAGGTGGGGTGATGGTCCTCCCTCCCAGGCTGGGAGGGAGAGCGTTTGTCGTCCCGAGCGGGCGCGAGGGACCCGGGGTTGCGGGGCGACCGACCAGCACCGCTCGCTAAACCACCTGCGCCGCCAGGTCATCCCAGTAGGGATTTGCCGACTCGATCAGCTCGACCTTCTTCTCGCGCCGCCAGGATTTGAGCTGCTTCTCTCTGGCGATACCGCTCTCCGGGTCTTCAGCGACCTCGACGTAGACGAGTCGATCTGTTCGGTAGCGGGCGCTGTGGCCACCGACAAGACCCGACCTGTGCTGCTCGATCCGGACTGCGAGGTTACCGGTGAAGCCAATGTACAGCGCGCCTTTGCGGCTCGCGAGGATGTAGATGTAGTAGCGGCGGGTTCTCATGCTCTTGTGCCCTGGCGGGTAGGCTAAGCTCTGGCCATAGACAGGTAGAAACGCGCTGTCGCTCAGGGTGTCGACGGCGATGGTTGCGGAGCTTCGCCCCACCCACCGGGTCCCTCGCTCTGGCT
>JANQEF010000010.1 GCA_028278465.1 Dehalococcoidia bacterium
ATCGACGCCGACGTCGCCGACGCAGACACCATCGCCATCACCGTGGAGCCAGACGGCGGAGTCCAGGAGCCAACCGGCGCTCCGCTCCTCATCAAGGCGGGTTAGCGCTGCGCTGGCTTAGCCTCCCGCCGCCAGCATCAGAGCACCGATGAACACCATCACCGCGCCAGGTGTCCCGGCGATCGAAATTCTCGCGTCCTTAACTACGAGTGTGCCTCCTAGACCGGCAGCGGCCCATACAAGTCCGAACGCTACTAAGTAAGTTCCTGCTGACTCCATATCGAGCTCCTTCTAGGCTGTTCCTTTTGATCAACGTCTTTTTGTTCAGCTTGAGGTGGTCGGGGCGGCAACAGAGCGCATAAGAAAAACCGCTACCGCATTGGCATCTTGCGTAGTCAGCCGTCCTGAGCAGTTCATCAATCTCATGTCCCTGTCCCGACCCTGGCCAACCCACGGACGCTTTTCGGGATCCGCGCGCGACCCAGACTTCTGTCTTCAGAGTCCACAACGAGACCTGATCCATGAAATCCGCGAGGTCGTTTCGTACAGGGTTCCAATCATCGTTGGGTGGATAAAGCACGCAGGACGAACCGTCTTCGTTTAAGTGAGGATGTCCGGCTAGCACTGAACGATCCCAGCCCTTCCGAGACACCCAGACCGTCGGCTCAGACTGCTCGGATGGAAAGGTGGCGATTGCCACGTAGTCCGGGGATCGGCTAGCGAAGTGAGATTCGATTCGCTTGCTCGCCAGCGGAGTGCCGTGCTCTCTGGCGCATTGCTCCGAGTGCAAGACGGTGCCGTGAGTCGAGAGATCAACGATATCGTCCTGTTCTAAGTCTGCAACTACCTTCGGCAATTCGGGCAGTGCTGGAGCCGGGCGAAACGGAATCCGCCAGAGTCCCACGTGTTTTGCATCCTATGAAGGCACCCAACGCGCACCGGGATAAGACGAAGCCAAACTTGCCTCGTCTCGTTCCCGGCGCGCGAGCGAGCCATCGATCATCGCTAAACGATCCGGTACGGCCGCGCTGGCCGTGTCGGGCGACGTGGACGCTCCGGTCGGTCATCCTGCTTCCGACGGTCGTCGGAGTCTCGACCGTCGTCATCTCGTCGGCTGTCCTCTTCGGCCTCGTGCATGTCTTTCTCCTAACGCCATATGTGGCACTTGTGTTGCTAGGTAGCTACAATGAAGCTAGCCTGTAACAAGGCATTGAATCATGAAAGGTGCAATGATGCAAGGGAGCAACAGTGGGGAGCGCAGTGACAAGGGGCGTTTCGACTTCGGAGGATTCCTGGTAGCGGTCGACTCAGAGCGAAAGAGCCGGGGAGTTTCCTGGCGGAAGGTTGCAAGAGAGACCGAGATCAGTGCTTCATCTTTGACCCGGTTCGCCCAAGGGAAACATCTGGACGTCGTCGGGCTAATGGCCGTCGCTAATTGGGCTGGCTTAGACGTTAAGAGCTTCTACAAGCATCCGAAGGCGCTGCCGAAGGTCGAGGACACCGTGAAAGAGGTTGGGGTACTTCTGAGAGCAGATCCAGACCTTAGTCCGGAAGACGCGACCCATCTCGAGAGTCTGATCCGATCGTCCTACGACTACCTCACACTGAAGACCGACGCGGATCAGGAATAGTCATGAACTATCGATGGGGTTTCAAGTCTGAGGCCGAAGAAATTGCAACTGAGATCTGGCCCGAAATAGGCAATCCATGGCTGAGCAATCTCGACCTCGAACGGGTTACTGACCATTTAGGGATCGCGGTCATCCCCATCAGTGAGCTGCGCCTTGCCGCGCCGACAGACGTTGCCTACTTCAGCGGCCAACGGAGCGGACAACTCTCTGCGTTTACGGCGTTCGAAGGACCTAAGCGCACGATATTTTTCAACGATTATGTTCACCCGAATCGCCAGCGAAGCAGCATTTGCCACGAGCTAGGGCACGCTCTGTTGCTGCACGAGAAGACGCCGCCACTTACCGCGGAAGGAGTTCGTGAGTTCGATGGACCGATCGAATATGAGGCGGATTTCCTCGGTGCCGCGCTACTAATTCCTAAGCAATCGGCGATCGCTGCGTTGCGACATGATATGTCGATCGCGGAGATCGCTATCACCTTTCAAGTAAGCGAGCAACTAGCGAGGTGGCGTACAAATGCCTCTGGGGCTAGAAAGATCGTGCGCAGAACTCGAAGAAAGTATGGCCGCCCTGTGACCACTTGATCCGGCCTGTCGTCACTCCCAGCATGGCATTGACTCACCCTCCAGCCGCCAGCATGTAGCCCTTGCCTCGGACCGTCTTCACCATCTGCTTGCCCGCATTCTCGGCGGCCAGCGACAGCTTCTTCCGCAGCCGGTAAACCGTGGCGTCGACGGCGCTCAGGGCCGGGAAATCGTCCGGCCAGCACACCTCAAGCAGCACGTGGTGCGGCACCACCTCGTTCGGCTGCCTGCCCAGCGTGTAGAGCATCAGGAACTCGGTCCTCGACAGTGACACGTCAACGCCGCCGAGCTGCGCCTGCTCCCGCACCGGGTCGATCTGCAGTGCGTCGAAGCGCAGCGGCTCCAGGTCCCGTACCGACTCGTGCGCGGCCGACGAGAAGGCCGACACCTCACCGTCGTCCACGTCCTCGCCCCACGGCTGCTCGAACAGCGCCGGCAGCGTGCGGCTGCCGTGCAGGACCGCCAACTCGGTCAGGTTGATCTCGGTCTCTGATGGCGGGTCGGGTTCTCTACGCAGGGCGTAGACGGCGCCGAAGGGCAGGCCGTGCTTCACGAGCGGCACGACTACGCCCGTTGTGAAGCCGCGCGATGCCGCCCAGAGCGGAAGTTCGCCTGCGGGGTTGTCCTCTTCTCCGTACGTGAGGGTGATGGCGAGTTCGAGTGCACGAGCGCCGGGGTTGTTGCCGGCGGCAGGTTCCGTGAGCTCGGATTCTCCGGGAATTCCGCCGCCGAAGCGCCATGCAGCAGGTTCGAGTATGGCGGCGTCCGCAGACCGCAGCAGCACAACGACTGCGCTGAAGTCCGAGACGGTACGCACGGCCTCGCAAAGGTCAACGGCCACGGAGCGGGTATGTTCAGGAATGCGCAAGGTTGTTGTTGCTCAGCGTGTTTGGTAGGGGCGCAGCAAGCGGCGCCCCTACCAGATATGTCGGCTCCACAGCATGCCTGTTACCCAGCTAGAACCGCACCAATCTCTGACCGCCGAAAACGCGGCTCGCCGTCCACGTGCGGCCACATGTGAGTCCGCCCTCTCGCCCTTGCCAACAGTCGGCGAGTATCATTGACACATATGCAAGACCAATCTCGTACTCGTCACGCTGCGCAGCCGCGCCACGGCGCAGACACAGAAGAAGAACCCTCCAGTCGAAACGGCGAACAGCCACAGCGCGGCAACGACAGCCGACGCTCACGCAACCGCAGGCGCATCCCCCGGCGCGGCGACGCCGTCGTCAAACGCACGCGGCCGCCCGAATCTGAAACTCGCCAGCCCGACAACCAGCGCCAGCAACCCAACGGCGCGCCGCCCCGTGCAGACGGCACTCGGCCGAAGTACGTGCGCTGGGGAATGATCGACCTCACACCCGAGATCGCAGACGCCCTCGACGCCATGCGGTACGTCGAACCATCCGAGATCCAGCGCCTCGCCATTCCGCCGCTGCTCGCAGGCCGCGACGTCGTCGGGCAGGCGGTCACCGGCTCCGGCAAGACCGCCGCTTTCGGCATCCCGATGGCCGAGACCGTCAACCCGCGCTCACGCAACGTGGAAGGCCTTGTGCTGGTCCCGACCCGCGAGCTCGCCCAGCAGGTGGCGAAAGAGATATCGGCAGTCGGCTCGAAACTCGGCGTGCGCGTAGCGGCCGTCTACGGCGGCGAACCGATCAACCGACAGATCGACCAGTTGGAGCGCGGCGTCTCGATCGTCGTCGGCACGCCCGGCCGCATCAAGGACCACATGTCCCGCCGCACGCTCGACCTCGGCGACATTCGCTTCGCCGTGCTCGACGAGGCGGATGAGATGCTCGACATCGGCTTTGCCGACGACATGGAGTTCATCCTGCGTCGCACGCCGTCCAACCGCCAGACCGCGCTCTTCTCCGCCACCATCCCCGGCTTCATCCTGAAGCTGATCCGCCGCTACCTGGACGACCCGGTCTGGGTGAAGCTCGTCGAGAAGTTCGACGGCATCAAGACGGCGGCCGAGGTGAAGCAGGTTTACTACGACGTGGCGGAGCGGGATAAGGAGCGGGCGGTGCGGGAGGTGCTGGATGAGCTGCCGGACGACGCCCAGACGCTGATGTTCAGGCGCATGCAGATCGGAGTCGACAGGCTGGCGCGAAACCTGGCGCGCGGCGGGTACGCGGTGCGTGGGATCCACGGCGGCATGTCACAACGGGACCGGGACCGCGTGATGCGGTCGTTCCGTGATGGCTCGCTGCGGGTGCTGATTGCGACGAACGTCGCTGCGCGCGGCCTGGACATCTCTACGATCACTCACGTGGTCAACTACGACATGCCGGACAACGTCGAGGAGTACGTGCACCGGGTGGGGCGGACGGCCCGCATGGGCAAGGAAGGCACGGCGATCAGCTTCGTCGGCGAGCACGACCAGGAGATCATCGAGAAGGTGCTCGGCAAGGTCGGCGCCGACGTCCTGGAACGCAAGCTGCTGGGCATCTACGGCGGGTAGTTTTTCTTCTTTTTCTCTTGTAAGGAGACATCCGTCGTCCCGAGCCTGCGTGAGGGACCTGGTGGGCGGGGCGATCTACCCGCAGCTTCCCACTAGATCAGCGTGGCGGTTAGCTTTTTCGGTAGGGGCGCCGCTTGCTGCGCCCGGTCCCGGCTTCGCCGGGACATCCGTGTTTCCTGAGCGGAGCGCAGCGGAGTCGAAGGACCTCTGGAGCATCGGCTGCTCCTGACAAGGCGAGTTGGCCCCTCGAGAGACCCTCACCCACAAGTGGGCACCCGTCGCTCAGGGTCGCTCAGTGCAGGATGGCCGTTCCTCCCCTCCCATATTGGGAGGGGATTAAGGGGAGGGTTATACGTCCTGCTGGGGACGAGCGGTGTGTTACTGACGACCCTCCCTCTAACTCGCGCCCGCAAGCGGGCACCCGAAGCTGGGAGGGAGGAAGTGCTGTCGTCCCGAGCCAGAGCGAGGGACCTGGTGGGCGGGGCGACCTGCCTACCGTCGCCGCTGAATCGGCACCCAGCGTTGCTGTTCGAGGATTGGATGCTTGACAGCGAGTCGGGCCCCGCCCTCTCATCCGGGTCCTTCGCTGCCACTCAGGACGAAGGTGTCAGCAGACTTCCTTCTCCCAGCGGGAGAAGGTGCAGGATGAGGGAGAAGTCGTCTCACGTTGAGAGGTCAGATCTCTCCCTTCGGTCGAGATGACAACAATCCTCTCACCCCTCCAGCACCCCATCCCTCATCAACCTCGCCTGCACCGGTTGCGCTGCTATCAGGATGATCACATCCGCCGCCCAGTGCGTCGCCATCGCAACCGCCAGGCCGGTGTACACAACCTCGCCGGGCTTGCCGAAGTCCAGCAGCGTGAACCGCCTGTACAGCGCCTCGA
>JANQEF010000134.1 GCA_028278465.1 Dehalococcoidia bacterium
TCGACCGGCTGCTCGGCGGGATGAAAGTGCTGCGTGACGCGGTGCCTCGGCCGGTGCGCTTTCTCGTCACCGGCTGCGCCACTCCAGACAAGCTCGAGCACCTCTTCGCTGAGTTCCCCAGCGCCACTGTCGCCTCCACCAAGCCCGTGATGAAGGCCCTCATGGGGCACGCCACGGGCCCCGGGTTGAGACACTCCGCGGCCTGGTCCACAAAGCGAGAGCTACTGCTGGAACAGAACATCGCGCGATACGTGGCGTTCTGCCAGGCCCTGCGCAGAGCTGCGAATCAAGAGACCCTGTCTCGATCCGTGGCCTGAGACTATCCATTCGACTGTCGAAAGGCGTGTCATAGCCGAGCAGCAGAGCCCGGCGTCGAGCTGACCCGGACGTGTGGTCCCGCCCCTTCAATGTAGTAGGGTGCAATGTAGTAGGGTGCCATCCATGTAGGTCATCGGGATGATCGGCGGATTGAGTTTCCTGAATCCGCGGAAGCGGTCCCGGTGCCGGCGGCAGCCGGTTCCCGGACGGGTAGTGTCGCGAGAGTTCAGCAAAAAGGAGTTGGGCCACGCCCTCCTCTAGAGTTCAGTTACCCCTAACGACTCAGGAGGAGACCATGGCCCGTAAGAAGCGTACTTCAGGGAAGCGACAGTTGGTAGCAGAGCTGGTGGAGCAGGACGATTTCCTGCGTCCTCTGGTGAAGGAGTTGGTGCAGGAGGTGCTGGAAGGGGAGATGAGGGAGGCGCTGCGGGCGGCCAAGTCCGAGCGCACCGAAGCTCGGCTGGGTTACCGCTCTGGGTACCGGCCGCGGACGTTGGTGACTCGTGTCGGCAAGCTGGAGCTGCAGGTGCCACAGGACCGCCAGGGGCGGTTTTCCACGGAGGTGTTCGAGCGCTATCAGCGCAGCGAGAAGGCGCTGGTCTCGGCGCTGGCGCAGATGTACATCCAGGGCGTGTCGACGCGCAAGGTCAAGGCGATCACGGAGCAGCTGTGCGGTCACGCCTTCAGTGCCTCGACGGTGAGCCGGATCAACAAGCGATTGGACGAGCAGCTCGAGCAGTTCGCCCAGCGTCGATTGGAGGAGGCGTATCCCTACCTGATCTTGGACGCGCGCTACGAGAAGGTGCGCGAGGGAGGCTACGTGCACTCGCGCGCGGTGCTGATCGCGATCGGGATCAGCACCGAGGGGCGACGATGTGTGCTGGGCGTGGAGCTGGCGAATCGGGAGACGAGCACGAGCTGGAAGGAGCTGCTGCGCGCCCTGCGGGAGCGGGGTTTGAGCGGCGTGGAGTACGTGGTCACCGATGATCACCAAGGGCTGCGTCAAGCGATCCTCGAGGTGCTGCCAGAGGCCGCTTGGCAGCGGTGCTATGTGCACTTCCTGCGCAACGCGTTGCACCATCTGCCGCGCAAGGGTGACGACGACTGCCTGCAGGAGCTGCGTTGGCTCTATGACCGCCGGTCGATCGACGAGGCGCGCGCGGACCTGGCGGCGTGGCTTCAGAAGTGGCAGTCGAAGTACGCGAAGCTGTGTGACTGGGTCGAGGAACACATCGAAGAGACGTGGACCTTCTACCGCCTACCGCTGCAGCACCACAAGCACATGAAGTCGACCAACATGCTCGAGCGGCTCAACGAGGAGATCCGCCGGCGCACGCGGGTCGTGCGCATCTTCCCCAACGCCGAGAGCTGTCTACGGCTGGTTCGGGCCCTGGCGGTGGAGATGCACGAGAACTGGATCGAGGCGACGCGCTACCTGAACATGGAGCTCTTCTTCGAACACAAGAAGGAGCAGCTGAGCCGGATCGAGGAGGCCGCTTGATCCCCCTGGCGATCTTCTCACCGTCCTCGACGGCGTCAAGGATCGGCTTCGCCGCCCGCTACGCGGCGCTTCGCGTCCTTGACACCGCCTCCGGGCGGCGAGCAGAGGCTGGGTATGGGATTCAAGGGCAGAAAACAAGCGGAGGGTTGCCCACTCCGAATTTGCAGAGCTTGACGCACACAACTCTCGGCACCGGCAGCAGACCGCCCCTAAGCCGGGTGGCAAGGGCAAACTCGTTTGCCCTTGGTGGTAGGTACTCCTGGATCCTCAACCGTCGACGGCCTATGAAGACCAAGGGCAAACAAGTTTGCCCTTGCCACCCCCGACTGGACTGTTGTCGGGTCACGCCTGGTATCAACCGACCCCACCCCATGACGGGCCGCCTTGATCCAGCCAAATCCCTGTCGGTACACTGCCCGGGCGGCCAACGATCCGGCCGCAAAAATCGACACCAGGAGAACGTGATGATCGACGCCGTGGGCCGGAAGAGCCGTGCACGCTGGGGAATCGTCCTGTGGCTGGCCGCCGCCGCACCACTCGCGCTGGCGCAGACGGCGCCGGCGCAGGCCGGCGACGAGCCGGCCAGGC